>NZ_MUET01000145.1:0-1775 GCF_001995685.1 Salinivibrio sp. IB282
GTTTAGATATGACTGACGAACTTAAAAAACTCAAAATTTATATCGAGTCAACTATGAAAAATGAGCGAAATCATATTTTCAAGTACACCTCACCTCTGACTCGTCCCCAATCAGCTGATGCTAAATCTGTTTTTCTTGAATACGATAGAGCGACTAGCAAAGAAAGATTCCATAATTACAATCTCCAGTCATGGGCATATGGTGATTTTGACGTAGAAGAAAAACATATACCTAGTTTCTATGATTTTTTGTCTAGGAAGCTAACGTATCAGTTTGATAAAAAAAGAAAATCATATGAGAGTGATAGGATTGTAGACTCTTTCAAAATCTACGATGAAGATGAATCTGTTGAAGAGACAACAATCCAAGACTTTGAAATTATGGGTGAAACTGACTCTGATATTTTTTCTTTGTGGTTATTATTTGATCACCTATTCGAGATTGAAGAGCAGATTGCAAAAAATATCGAAACAAAGAATTTTATTGGGCTTCAGAGTCATTTGGATCTTATTGACGATAATTTTGGCTTTCTTATGGATCGTAAAGATTCATACTTTAAACTCAAGATGAATGAAGACGAGTTATACGGTTGGCTTTTAGCTGAAATTTTATATTTCAAGCATCAAGTTGAAGAAAAAGGACTTCGTAGGAGCTTATACAAAGAACCAGAGAAACACTTTCAATGGCTGTTCTCTGCAGCTCTAGGTCGAGTCAGTGTGCTTTTTGATGTTTGTATGTTAGCAGAGCCTGATGTTGGGAGTGGAAAAGTTGATTTTATATTCTCTCAAGGTAGTAAATCGAAAGTCTGCGTCGAGCTTAAGCTATCTACCAGCGCAAAGGTACTGGAAGGTTATACTAAACAGCTTCAGCAATATTTGAAAAGTGAGAAAACCGACAAAGGAATTTACGTCGTCATTGATTCTGGTGATTCGAAATCGTCATATCGCAATTTGCTTAGTTTTATTGAAGACGGTAAGAAGAGAGGTCAAAGTTATCCCAATATTATTATGATAGATGCGAGTAAAAAAGTTAGTGCCAGTCAACAATGATATCTAGTGAGTTTTATACAGCTTATTGCCTTGCTAAAACACTTTTTCTCCAGAGAGTCCAGCACTGAGAGCGATTTTTATCTATTAATTAAATGAGCAAACTTTAGTTTTTGATGATATGAGCGAGAACAGTGTTCTCGCAGTAGCGTTTGAAAGCTATCAGCCTTTGCCTGAGATCCCCGAACACGAGTCGGATAATACGTAAATCTGTCTTTCGCTATTCGGAGAACATCGTTCTCCGTTCAACTGATGAAGACTTGAGAGGAACATGGCTCCCTGAGATAGACCAAAGCAGGAACACAGCTCCTGCAAGAGCATTTTTATACGCATAATTAATCGTAAAAAATGAAATACTTTATGTTTATGAGAGTGAAGCGAGAACATTGTTCCCCCTGTGGCAAGTCGCATCTATTGTTTGTTCTTTTAACCACTGTTCGATGTCTTTTCTCTGCCAGCCCACGACTCTAGAGCTAAGTGCAACCACGGGCGGCATTTTTCCATCTCGACGCCAGCGCCACAGAGTACTAACGTAAGCGGTTAATAAACCCCACATACCCATAAGACACGGACTTTGTCATAGTACCTTTTTAAGCGGAGGTACCATGAAACAAGCACAAAAACGCGCGCACTGGGCGGCGATTATTGAACAACAAAAGCAAAGCACAGTGTCCATTAAGCAGTTTTGCCAAGACAACGCTATTCCCTATCAAACTTTTTATTATTGGT
>NZ_MUET01000146.1:0-1745 GCF_001995685.1 Salinivibrio sp. IB282
GCCTAAACGGGGGCTGCTATTTCATACAGACAGAGGGCGCGAGTATTGTGCGGATAGGGTGCGACATTTACTGGCGGAACACGGTATTGAGCAGAGCATGAATCGGCCAGGGAAATGCACGGATAATGCAGAAGTCGAGTCGTTCTTTAAATCGCTTAAGGGCGAGTTAATCAAAGATGCACCGATTGCTAACTTAAGTCACTTACGAGAGAAGCTCAGAAAATATATTCAGTACTTTTATAATCGAACACGGTTACACAGTAGCATTGGCTATATGTCGCCGATAGCGTTTGAAAAACAATGTACTTAACAAAAGGCGTGTCCGTTAAAGTGGATCAACATCATATTTTTGAGGATACATTGGTGGAAGATATTGTACTTGCCGTCTTGGGCTCTGGCGGAGTAGCTGCATTTTTTACTATGCTGTTTACCCGAAAGTCCCATGAAGACAATGTTACGTTAAAATACGTTACGGATGAGCGTCGAAAATGGCGTGAAAATATTAAAGTAATAATGGGTGACTTAYGTGATGCAGTTCATGCATCTCGTTTGCATGATTTCCATATTCAGAAAACCCGAAAATTAGCTACTTTGCTTAAGCTGAACTTGAATAATGTGGCATCAGAATCCTTGGACCGAGATATTTTAACGTTGCTTAATAAACTTTGTAAAAACCCACAATATATCTACTTTCAATGCTTGGAAAAGCAGATTTGCACACTACTCAAGCATGATTGGGAAAGGGTAAAATTAGAGGCTGACACGCGTTCAATATCAATAACCACTATTGGTCTAGCTGCTCTTGTCATTTGGGGTGGGCTTTCTACTTTACTCTTAGACAGTAAACTTGTGAGTAAACTACAAAGCTATAGCTTACTAACTGGTATATACGAAGAATTGTTGATTATTTTTTTTCTCTTCGTTTTGGCCGTATTTGGCACGCCAAGATTGATCAAGAAAATACAGTTGAAAAACTGTAAAAATAAATACTACAAAAAAAGATAACAAATAAGAATAAGTGTCGCGCAGTCGACACTTTATTTGGGTGCTGAACAAGCCCGTTTCTTTATTAAGTAAATAGTTTAAATGCGCATAGATAGGCGCTGCGTCTGGCACTTTTTTCAGCGCGAACGCAGCCTAGAAATAAGCGGATACAAAGTGGTGCTTGGCGAATATTAACCGCCACACGCAAGTCTGTTAGATCCTCAAAAGGGGATGCATGTCATTCGTTATGTTTTCAACCATAATAAAAGGAGATGTTTAATGAATAGAAAAACCAAAGGAGTCTTATTGGGAGTGGCAGGGGTTATTTTTTGGTTCATGCCTTGGGTATATGTCAATATGAGTAATTTTATGGGCGGGAAGTTTTTGGGGATGGAGATGTACCAAGCAGGCCATCATGTTGGAGGGATTGCTTACTTATTACTCCTGAGTTCTGCAGCATATGCGTATAGTTCAAGCATCTCAAATAGACAGTTTTCAATTATCTCGTCATCAATTTCATCTGCAATTTCCATATTATTTTTGTTACAAGCCGGATCAAGTGTAGCATGGGGGCTTTTGTGTTTGATCGTCATTTCAGTTATCAGCCTCGCTATGGCATTAAAAATGGAAAAAGCGACTGAGGTATCAGGATAAAACGAAGTTAGTAGATTCTGGCTTTGGTGCGTGATGGAATCGAAAAACCACTATTGGAATAAGGTTAAAAGTAGTTAATTAAAAGGGAGTGATAAGATGTTTTGGGT
>NZ_MUET01000147.1:0-1732 GCF_001995685.1 Salinivibrio sp. IB282
CGTGAATATGAGCGACACTGGCACCTGCACGCGCCGCTTCAATACAGTTGTCGGCAATCTGTTTTGGCGTGATTGGCACATTGGGGTTTTTGCCCGTGGTATCGCCCGCACCGGTTACGGCGCAGGTAAGAATGACGCTGCGATTCATGTTCGGCCTCTTGTCGCTTGATTAAACTGGCCACAGTGTGTCCGGAATAACACGCCACAACTTGACACTAAGCGACATAAAAACCACATAAAGAGACATTGTGGGGAATATTGAGGGGTTTGGTGTAGGGGAAGCATGAAGGAGAAATGCGGGCTATTGGGAGGATGACCTCCCTCGCAATGCAGCCGTCAGCGCCTTACAGTCGGGTAACTTGGAAGACTGGAAACGAGAAGAAAATTATCACCAACGCTCTCTGTCAGAAACTGGGATGTATCGATACAAAAAATTACTCAGTCCACAACTGACACTGCGTGATTACAATGCACAAGTTGGCGAAGCATTGGCCAACGTGAAAGCGATGAACAAAGTCATAAGACTCGGTATGCCTGTTAGTTACCGAGTTGATTAATGGAAGTAATCCTACTGGGATCAGTGCGTTAGGTGGATGATTTGATCAACAACGCCTATGAAATGAATAAGCCCACACTAAACAATGCGGACTTTGAGTGGAGTAAAGCGAGAAGGATAAGTCGACGCTATTTTGGCTCGAAAATGGACAAAAGTTGGTTAGTAGCTCTGTTAAATTAGGGAAAACTTAGCTAAGCAAAAGGCAAGTTCCCTGTATTTTTAAGTGTATCAATAGCTTRCTACTCAGCATTTTGACTAGTCATTGTTCCATTATAGTGGTTTGTGCGATTTTGAGCACAGTGTGTCATTGAGTATGCGGCTATGCTGGTTAAATCGACAAGCGTGTGATCTTGGTTAAGTAGTGGGTACAAGTAGCGAAGACTTGTAACCGTTGCCAAATTTGGTGCAGCGAAGAGAACTAATTGTATCCTAGACAACGCTGTCGGTTTCTTTCGGAAGCTATAACTGATTTTGTAAAGGAACTGCTACACAATGGCATCAATCGAAAACCAGATACTAAGTGCTAATCAAGCTATTTGTTCTAATATTACGTCTTTAAGTGATCACAGATCTTTGTTATCACAAAACATTCTTTCGCAACTCAGAAATCTCATTGAAGGCATTGTGGTGTTCACACAAGCAGGAACGCTGAAGAGTGATTTTCACTATAATAAAGTTGGTCCAGCCCTCGAACATGTAAAGCGGAATGGAAAATTAAACTTTTTAGCTAAGTTTCATAAGCTCATCCAAAAGAGTGCCTCTCATTACACCTTTGATGGTGATGCTTCTGAACGTTTGATGTTGAAATATTACGAGTATCTACTCCGAAGTAAAAATCTCCTTAGTGAGCAATATCACGTCTCTATTCTCGAAAACCTAGAAAGTTTTCCTATTGACCTAGATCCCTCACTTAGAGAGTACCATGAGCGTATAGCAGAAAGAATCCAACAACATCCAAGCACTTACAATCATCTATTACTAGCACCTGAGAGATACTATATACATAAGACAAGACCTTTCTTCTGTTACGGGCGCATCTTCTATGAAGTGACTTTTTACAGAGCAGTGAATAGAGCAACTAAAGCAGATCGTGTTATAGCATTCACACATATAGACATTTCCGATAACTATGCAGCAATGCTGACACTTCAACAGGACAGCATATCAGTTGTAGGC
>NZ_MUET01000148.1:0-1724 GCF_001995685.1 Salinivibrio sp. IB282
CCCTGTTGATCAATCGCGTTTAGATGTCTTTACCCAGTTTTTGGCGCCGGCGCACTGTGCACCGCGCAAACACAAAACCATAGAAAAAACCATAGAAACAACCGATATCATGCTGCAAATGGTTGCCGCTGAGCGCGGGATCGCGGCACTCCCCAAATGGCTGGCAAAAGAGTACCAACAACGACTAAACCTTCATATCCTTCGTATAGGGCAACAAGGTATTCATAAGTCGATCCATTTGGGTGTACGCGAGGGACAAAGAGATGATTACATCCAGAACTTCATCGAAAAAGCCAGTTCAACCGTCATGCAGCGATGTGACTAAGAGATAAAACACTCAATACCGTCAATAGTGATATTTAAGCGCATACTTCAAGTGCATACTTTAAGTGCATGGTCTATGGGTATAGTTTGGCGCCGTTTCAAACACCGATCTATAATTACGTATTGTCTCAATGTTGAGCCGTACAAAGTGCACATTTCGGCGTAAAATTACTTTCGAAGAAGTCTAATTCCTTAGATAATGCAAGTGATAGACTTTGAATGCACCTCACATTTTTTATGGATAAAGAGTCCCGGCTATGAAATCAATCTCGCTCTCTCGCAATGTAAACGTCGAAAGTATCCAAGGAAATGGTGTACTGCTTGTCAATGGCACGCCAATGACAGTGACCGAAGGCACGTCCTTTCCGCCTGGAACCGAGCTGGTTCTGCCAGATAACAGTGAGGCTGTTATTGTACTTAGCGACGGAACGTTACTCGCCGTTGAGGCTCAGGGAGAGCAGCCCGGCGCCGTGCTCGATGGATTGCCGCAAGATGTTCAAGATGAAATAGCCGAGATTCAGCAACAAATCCTTGATGGTGAAGGCGAGATCACCATTGAAGATGACCAAGCGACCGCCGCTGGTGGTGACGCTGCAGCCGGCAGTGGCTCATGGAGTTATGTCAATGTTGAGCGTGATGGAAGCGAGACCATTGCAAGCTCAGGATTTGATACTGATTCGCTTGCAACCAACGACGGGGCGATTGGTAGCGATGCAGAAGGAGGAGCGGGGCTTGCGATTGACACCACCGCTCCCGGAATCCCTGGCGTGACCATTGTTAATGATGCTAACAACGATGGCATTATTAGTGGGCAAGAGCTTGGTGATGGGATCCAGGTATTGATCGATCTGTCCGATACCGGTGCTAATCCGGGCGATGTATTAACCATAAATGGTCAAACCTCGACGATTACCGAGCAAGATATCATAGACGGCACCGTCACTATCACACTGCCAGACACTCCTGCAGACGGAGAAACGTTAACCGTAGAAGCCACCATTACCGACACCTCCGGCAACACCTCCGAGCCGGGGAGTGATCAAGCTGAGGTTGATACTAGCGCCGAGGCCGGCACGGTCAGCGTGAACGACATCACCAACGATGACGTGATCAACGCGCAAGAAGCGGGCGAGACCATCCCGGTCACCGGCAGCGCGAGCGGCGGCGACATCGCCGCAAACGATCAGGTCACCATGACCATCAACGGCACCGAGTACACCACCACCGTGGATGAAAACGGCGAGTGGAGCGTGGACGTGGCCGGCAGCGACCTGGCGGCGGACACCGAGTTCGAGGTGGTCGTGAGCTCGTCGGATGACGCGGGCAATACGGTAGAGAGCACTGGCTCATCAGAGCATACGGTGAATACCCAAGCTGGTAGCATCAGCATTGCCGATATC
>NZ_MUET01000149.1:0-1587 GCF_001995685.1 Salinivibrio sp. IB282
ATATTTATGATTTTTATTTGATATATTTATGATTTTTATTTGATTAAATAATTAAAAATGTAAAATAAATTTGATTGTTTTTTGCACACTTGGTTTGCTACTTAGGAGAGCAATTGATGTTTTTTAATGATCTGGTGTATGCGCTGTCTGCTAAGACCAAGAGTCCTGGCGATTTCACTTAAGTTAGTTTTGCTATTCGAGGCTAGTTGTTGTTTTAAAAGATCTTTGATCAACTGGTGTTGTTCTAGATTGGCTCCATATCCAACGTCTGGGCCACGCTTAGTTTCAATGCTATTGATTCGTTCTATACATTCGAAGCGATGCAAGATCCCGACTAATGCTGTCCAAGTGTTCAAACCACTGAAAAGCGTTAGGCACTCTTTTTCATTCCACGCATTTGGTTCTGTCGAATCTAAGCATCTCACGATCGCGATACACCACGAAGGCCAGTTTCTAAAATCATCTGGTTTGATTTGTTTTATTTTTTTATAGCTAGCTGGATAAGTCACTTTGCATGTCTGAACAATGTTCTTTGATAGTGTGATCCAGTCCCCTGATATAGCGCTATCTTTGCAGTGACGTAAGAAGACTCGTGGATGCGGCGCATAGCCGCTGACCAGATCATAAAGTTGTCGTCCCAACTTTTTCTGTTTGTTCGGTTTTACCAGGTACTTTTCGTATGCCTCGCAATTTTCGTTAGGTAGATGTTTCAATGCAGTGATAGCTGCGTATTTTTGCTGTTTATAAAGTCTAGTAGACTTGATGGGATGGTGTTTTTCGCAGTAGTAATGGGATCGGCTGCGTAGACGGAAGCACAGAGCACAATACGGAAGTACACTGTTCCAGCGCATTGTTTCTTCTTGATGCTGGGGAGTGAGTGAACGTAAATCTTTTAACCCCCAGAGCACTTGATCTACATAATCAGTGTGTTGTTGGCTATCAAGCCCGAATCCACGCAACGCTAGCACCGCTTCAATGAGTTTAATTGTTTTATTTAATCCGCCGTAACTTTCGACGATCTCGACAAGATGGATAGCGTTAGAACTGCTGTACTTTTTGAGTACGGAGCCATGTTGACTGAGTAACTTGGTAAACCATGGCTCTAGAACAATGTTCCGAACAGCATCGACAGCGTATAGGTACCCATAGCGACGTCGCTGAGCAATTCTACAGCCTTGAGATTCGGCCTGGTTTTTTAAATCATTGATTGCTGTTTCTAGCTGTAGTTTCAATGCATTGCGTTTTTGATCCAAGTCCATTAGTCATCATGTCAACATAGTTTTTTGCTTATTCTATATTATGATTCAGTAGATGAGAATCTAAGATGCGACTAAATAATAGAGAAATAAAGGTAATAAAATGTTTATACGACAGGAGCAGTTAGCTAAAGAGATGGGAGTAAGTGTTAGTACGTAAGCGGTTAATAAACCGGTGAACGCCTACTCGACATCACTGAGATCCACACACCATGGCATCAGATCTGACATATCGTCCGATGGCGACCGCTTGGGTAATTCAGCGAACAGGTGCCGGAAGTAATAATAGGGATTGATGTCATTGGCACGGCATGTCATCACCAAGCTATAC
>NZ_MUET01000015.1:0-53525 GCF_001995685.1 Salinivibrio sp. IB282
AACCAGGGCAGCGTGGATGACACCGCGACGCTGGATACGGCGGCCCCAACCAGGGCAGCGTGGATGACACCGCGACGCTGGATACGGCGGCCCCAGGCGAAGGTGGCGATAGCAGCAACAGCATCGCGTTCGACGATGCCGATGGCCTGATCAACGACAACGAACAAACCGCCGTGACCTTCAGCGGCACGGTGGAAGACGGTGCGGCGATAGACAGCATCGTGATCACCGACGGCCAGGGTGGCAGCGTCACCGTGGAYGCGAACGACATCASCGTGAGCGGCAACGAYGTCAGCGTGGACGCCCAAGACCTGAGCAGCCTGGCCGATGGCGAGTTGACGGTGACCATGACGGTGACCGATGAAGCCGGAAACCAGGGCAGCGTGGATGACACCGCGACGTTGGATACGGCGGCCCCAGACACCGGTGATGGCAGCAACCGCATCGCGTTCGACGATGGCCTGATCAACGACAGCGAACAAAGCGACGTCACGTTCAGCGGCACGGTGGAAGACGGTGCGACGGTCAACAGCATTGTGATCACTAATAGTGCTGGAGGCAGCTTTGGATCGATTGGTGGCATAGATATTAATGACACCAATCCAGGAGGAAGCATCACTGTCGATAGTGGCGACATTAGCGTGGATGGTAATGGCAAGGTAACGGTCACAGGCCAAGACCTGAGCAGCCTGGCCGATGGCGAGTTGACGGTGACCATGACGGTGACCGATGAAGCCGGCAACCAGGGCAGCGTGGATGACACCGCGACGCTGGATACCACGGCCCCTACACTGAGCATTGATAGCCCCATCGAATCCGATAATGTTGTCAACGCGAGTGAGGCGACGGATGTCCTGGTCAGTGGCACCACGAGTGCCGAGGACGGTCAGGAAGTTACTGTTGACTTCAGTGACGGCGTCTCTGTCGTTACGATCACGGCCTCGGTCAATGGGGGTGAGTGGACCTTGTTAAACAATGAAGTGAACCTGACAAGTCTGGTCGACACTTTTATCACTGTGAACGCCGACGTTACGGACGCTGCGGGCAACCCGGCGACGTCGGCCAAGGACGTTATTACGCTGGACACCACGCCGCCGACGCTCGAGACGGTGGTACTCGACGACACCGAGATCAGCGAAGCCGATGACGGTAACACCGTCACCGCGACCTTTACCTTCTCGGAAGAGATGGATACAAGCGTTGAACCGATCATTGACAACAATGCCGATACTACCTTGACCGACCCGATTAACGGCACATGGTCAAGCGATGGTACGGAATATTCGCTGGAATACACCGTTGTCGATGACAATGTTGAGCTTGGTAATGTGACCTTTGATGTCTCGGACGCCATGGATACCGCCGGTAACACCATGGCAGGAGTGACTAGCGAGTCGACTGATCCTGAATCTGAGGTTGACACTATCGCCCCTGACTCTCCTGATGACATTGATTTTGTTTTATTAGAAGACACGATCAGCGGCACAGCAGAGCCCGGTGCTACTATCAAGGTTTTTGACGACAATGGTAATGAAGTCACATTGGCTACGCCACCTGAAGCCGATAACAACGGTGACTGGTCGATCACCATAAGCGATATTAATGGCATAAATACGGCAGAAGGCGTGGATGGCTACGCCTTTACTGCGAATGACAGCGTCGGCAATGAGTCCGGTAAGTCCTACCTCRTTTCAAGCTGGACAACACTAGATGCTTTGAGAGAGAACCCAGAGGCTGACTTCACGCTGACTCAGAGCCTGACCACTGAGCAAAGTGATTACGCAGAGTTTAATAGCGACGGCACGGGCTGGGATCCGATTGCCAATTTCACCGGCAACTTCAACGGTAACGGTTTCAATATTGAAGGGCTGACCATTGATAAGCCAGAAGTGGAAAATGTCGGTTTGTTTGAGACCATTGATGGCGGCACCGTTAAGGATGTGAACCTGGTTGATGCCACTATCATCGGGGGAGAGAGAACAGCCTCTCTGGCAGGCAGCACCACAAATACGACTATTGACAATGTCGATGTTATCAATGGCCAGATTGACGGTGACGATTTTTACGCGGCTGGTTTGGTCGGGTACGTTATTGGCGGCAGTGCCAGTGAGGTTTCGTTTGAGGGTAATGTCACCGGTCGTCTCAGTGCCGGTGGTATATTTGGTCGTATGGATAATGGTCCAGATAGCGATGCGCCCATCCTAGAGCAAGCTTATTCGAAGGGTACCGTTGAGAGAACAGATGACACTGAGCCTTTCAGACAGTTTCATGCCGTCGGCGGCCTGGTGGCCGATGCGATAAAAGGCGCTACTATCCAAAATTCGTTTTCCATAGCCGAGGTTATCGGTACCTATAACGGGTATACAGGTGGTATTGCCGGACGTACAGCTTTTAATGGTACAACATTAGAAAACGTCTACGCTGCCGGTGAGTTATCCTCAGAAGGTACCACGGGTGGTCTGATAGGCTTAATGATAAGCGGTCAACAGATCAATGCTTACTATGATGCAGACGTGACTAAGCGGGGGGTGGAAAAAGGGTCTACAAACGACACGAATGAACCTGTAGGCACCGCACTGAATACTGAACAGATGATCGGTAAAGTGGCAGGGCTTGACGGTTTTGATGAGACCATCTGGACGTTGGTGGAAGATCAGTACCCGATTCTTACTGCATTGGAGGAAACGCCTCAGCTTGTTATTCCAGATCCATCAACGGTTGAAGAAACACCTGAAATTACTAACGTTGCGCTGACGTCTGCTGTTGGTCGAGAAAACGGTTTCCTCAACGAAAGTACGCTAGTACATAATAGCGACGGCGTTTTGGAAGAAACGCAAGACTCTGTCACTGCCACCATCACCACTAATATGGCGGTTGAATTTGATACCACCAATGGCACCCCGTCGCTGGATCTTGTTATTGGCTCAGAAACCGTTGAAGCAGTGTATTCTGGCAACCCTGACGGCAATACCTTGCAGTTCACGTATACGATTCAGGCGGGAGATAACGATGCCAATGGCATCTCGATTCCAGCAAATGGGCTAAATCTAAATGGTGCTATTGTGGGGGATTTGGCGGATCTGTCAGGTGAGTCTATTGTTGGTCTCACGTTTGATGCTGTGGCTGATAACTCTGGCTATAAAGTCGATACCATCGATCCGAATGCACCATCCGGTATGACAGAGGAACAAATTACGCTTGATGGGGGAGGTACTACTGATGGTATTACCGGTACTTCGGAAACGAACTCAACCATTACTGTGTTTGATGCTAATGACAATGAAGTTGCTAGCACTAGCACTGAACCAAATGCTACTGCCTGGCAGATAGCCTTGAGTGAATTCTCTACACCATATACTGGGACTCTATCAGACTACACCTTCCAAACCACGGATCTGGCTGGTAATGATTCTGTCATAGTGGATTCTACTGGTAATGTAGTGACTCCAGTGGTACTGGATCTTAATCAAGATGGTACGCTGCATTACGCTGATACCGAGGTTGCGTTACCAGGCCTTGATGGCTCGACCACCGCCTGGGCCGGCGCGCAAGATGGTGTGCTGATGTGGGATAAGAATGGCGATGGTAGCCTGACGGATCTGGAACAGATTGCTTTCACTGAGTTGGGTGGTGAAACGGATCTGGAAGGTCTGGCCCTTGGCTTTGACAGTAACGGTGACGGTGTCTTTGATGCCAACGACAACGGCTTTGATGAGTTTGGTGTCTGGCAGGATGCCGACAGCAACGGCGAGTTGAATGCCGGTGAATTCCTGACGCTTGAAGACGTGGGTATTGTCTCTACAAACCTGGAAAGCGACGGGGAGGAGCGTCAACCCGCTGATGGTGTACAGGAGGCTGGACGCGGCACCGCCACCCTGGCAGACGGCACCGAAATGCTGCTCTCAGACGCAGCCTTCGAATACACCGCCATCCAGGAAGACGACCAGAACAAGGACGGCGGAGGTACCGGTAGCGATAAATTCCAGTGGTCGCTGGATGATATGCCATCGTCTGCCGATGGCGATGGGACTGAAACCGATGTCATTGTCGATTTTGATAACCAAGGTGACACGCAAGACACCCTTTCGTTTGTCGATGATTTAACCCAGCTCATCAAAGACGGGCACGTGTCGATTTCATGGCAAACCACTGACAGTGGTGAGGCTGAGGGCACCTTGACCATTGGCCTTGATGCCGATGGTGATAACCAAATGGATCAGTTCATTAATATTGAAAGCCTCAATATTGTTACCAGCAGCGGTGGTCAGCAAGAAGTAGTGATCAACACCTTGATTAATGGTGAAGAAGGAGAGCTACGACTCACACAAGGTGATGATAATGCCGACCTTTCAATGGGGAATAATCCAGATTTAGAGATCAAAGTGGATACGGCGGACTGGTAATCACCCTCAGGCAGCGGCTATCATGTCGCTGCCTTTTGTTTTCGGTCAAAAGAGAGATGTAAGTGACTGACCTTTCAAATAATAATCAATCGGTGCAGTGGCGAATCGCAGCGGGCGAACAGCCCACCGACGATCCCTTGCTAGATTGTTTGGTATTACTGACCGAACACTATGGCACCCCCTGCTCGGGGGATGCGCTCGTCGCAGGTCTGCCGATGACCAATGCGCTACTCACGCCCGATATGTTTCCACAAGCGGCAGGGCGCGCCGGTTTGGCCGCACGCTTGTCACGTCGCAACCTGGATAACTTAGGGCCGTTATTGCTCCCTTGCGTGTTACTGTTAGCAGACCAAAAAGCCTGTGTATTACGTGAGATCGATAATGAAGCCGGTACTGCATTAATTCAGCTTCCAGAAAATGGTGGTGAACAAACCATGCAGCTCGAAGCGCTCGAGTCGATGTATGTGGGCTACTGCTTTTTGATCAAGCGCCAGTACCGCGGCGATCAATCAGTCGACTTACATCTGCATGACAATAAGATCCATTGGTTCTGGCAAACGGTCAAAGACGCGGCGCCTATTTATCGCGATGCGTTGCTCGCCTCCGTGTTGGTGAACCTCTTTGCTTTAGTGTCGCCGCTGTTCGTCATGAACGTCTATGACAAGATCGTTCCTAATTTGGCGTTTGAATCCTTGTGGGTGTTAGCTAGCGGCGCCACCTTGGCCTACTGCTTTGACTTTATCATGCGCAAGTTGCGCTCCTACATGATTGATATGGCCGGGAAGAAAGTCGATATTATTGTTTCGTCTCGACTGTTTGCAAGGCTGATGGGTACGCCGCTGGCCAATCGTGGCGGCAGTGTGGGGGCCACGGCCAAACAGTTGGGGGAGTTCGACTCTGTGCGAGACATGCTCACCTCGGCGACTATCACCACCTTGGTTGATTTGCCGTTTGCGGTTTTCTTTATCACGATTATTTATCTAGTCGCGGGCGATCTGGCCATGGTGCCGGTCGTGGCTGGGTTACTGATCTTGGGCTACACCATCTCGGTCCAGCCTAAATTGCGCGCAGCGATTGAAGAGAGTAATAAATACGCTTCTGAGCGCCATGGCCATCTCATTGAGAGTTTATCGGCGTTAGAGGGCATCAAAGCTAATGGCGCCGAAGGCATCGTGCAGCGCAGTTGGCAGCAAATGACCGCGCACACGGCGAATTGGAACTTTAAAGTCAAACAAATCACCAATAACGTTTCTTACATTGCCACTTTCATCACCCAGATGATGGCGATCGCCGTGGTGATCCTGGGGGTGTATCGGGTGGCGGACGGCGATATCTCCATGGGGGGGATCATCGCCGCAGTGATGCTTTCCAGCCGAGCGGTGTCACCCATGGCGCAAATGGCGAGTTTGCTCAACCGTTGGAATCAAACCAGCACCTCGCTGCGCCAACTGAATGCGATGATGGAGCAAGAGGATGAGTTTGCTGATAAAGGGCACCTTGTCAGTCGTAAACGCCTTAAAGGTGAACTCAGTGCCGATAACTTGGCCTTTAATTATCCAGAGACGGAAAAACCGGCGCTTTATCCATTGAATTTTCGCGTTCAGCCGGGTGAAGTAATCGCCATCTTAGGTAAAAATGGCTCGGGTAAAACCACCTTACTAAAACTGTTAGCCGGCCTTTTTCAGCCCCACCAAGGCAGTTTACGGTTTGATGGCGTCGATAGCCGTCAAATCCATCCTTCAGATTTGCGTCGCAACGTGGGCTATTTGGCACAAGATGTGACGCTGTTTCATGGCACTATTCGCGAAAACATTATGTTTGGTACGCGCCAAGTCACTGAGCACCAGCTGATGCGTGCGGTGCAGCTGTCAGGCGTGAGTTTGTTTACCGCGCAAGACCACGAAGGCCTAGATAAACAGGTGGGAGAGCGTGGCGAACGCCTTTCTCGCGGTCAGAGGCAAGCGGTGTCTTTAGCACGGGCGTTGCTTAATGAGCCGCCTGTATTGGTGATGGATGAACCGACGGCTAGTTTAGACGCGCATGCCGAAAACCAATTTATTAAAGCCATGGAAGTGGCGGCCAAATCACGAACACTGGTGATGGTGACCCATAACATGTCACTGCTCAACCTCGCGCAGCGGGTGATTGTGATGGACAAAGGACGCATTGTGATGGATGGTCCGCGTGACAAAGTCCTCAGTAAGCTCAACAAAGGAAATGCGTCATGAGCAAGATCGTTAAAAAGGCCAGCCAACCCGCTGATCTCGACATGATTGACGATGTTTATGGCGCGATGATGACAGATACCCCGCTCAAGTACCGTGCGGTGGTTTGGGTTGCCTTGCTGCTGATTGCAAGCTTTATTGTATGGGCCGCGGTGGCGGAGCTGGACCGGGTCACTCGGGGCAGTGGTAAAGTCATTCCTCCTTCTCATGTCCAGCTGATCCAAAGCCTAGATGGTGGCATTTTGCAGGCGATGTATGTTGATGAAGGGCAATTGGTTGAAAAAGGAATGCCTCTCGCGCGTATTGATGCCACCCGCTTTCGTTCCGATCTGGCTCAGCAAGAGCAAGAAATTGACAGTTTGCGAGCTTCGGTCACGCGCATGTACAGTGAACTTGATAGTGTCATTCTGCAGCCACCTAGCCAGCCATGGCAGCAACAGATTGAGATTGTGCCGCGTCCCATCAGTTTTCCTGATTCACTCACCAGCCGTAAACCCCAGTTAATTGCACGGCAAAAGTCAGAATATCGGAGCCGACTGGACAGTCTACGTAATCAACTGGATATTCAGGGACAACAAATCGTTCAGAAACGCCAAGCGTTGGAAGAAGTGGCGTCCAAGATAAAAACGCTAACTAACTCGTTATCGATTATGGATCGTGAGATCAATATCACACGTCCTTTGGTAAAAAAGAAGATTGTCTCAGAAGTGGAGCTTCTCAAACTGGAAAGACAGATCAATGATATGCAGGGTGAGCTGACCAACTTAAGACTGTCGCGGCCTAAAATTAAAGCAGCGTTAGATGAATCTATCTTAAAACGCCGTGAGGCTGCTTTGCAGTTTATTGGTGAGACACGGGCCAAGCTGAGTGAAAGCGAGGCACGGCTGTCTCGACTCACAGAGGCGACCGTCGGGGCACAAGACAAAGTGAACAAAGCCGAGATTACTTCACCTGTCGATGGCACAGTGAAAACGGTGCACATCAACACATTGGGTGGTGTCGTGGGCCCTGGGGAAGATGTGATAGAAATTGTACCCACTGAAGATCAGCTGCTCGTACAAGTGAAAATTTTGCCCAAAGACATTGCATTTTTACATCCTGGGTTACCGGCCGTTGTAAAAGTCACCGCGTATGACTTTACCCGCTATGGCGGGCTAGACGGTAAAGTGGAGCACATTAGTGCCGATACCACACAGGATGAAGAAGGGAATAGCTTTTACCTCGTGCGAATCAGGACTGAGGCATCGCACTTAACGCGGGATGATGGCACGCCGATGCCGATTATTCCTGGCATGCTGACCTCGGTTGATATTATTACCGGCAAGCGCACGGTGTTGGATTATCTTCTCAATCCTATTTTACGGGCAAAAGAAAACGCACTACGCGAGCGCTAAATAATTACAAACAAGGAGAAACAAGATGCCGACCCTTTCGCATCTGTGTCATAAAACGCGCATAACGGCTATCGCGCTAGCCATGGGTTTGATTTCACCCGTTGCAATATCGCAAACATTGGAGCAAGCGGTGGCTCGCTCACTCGAGTCTCATCCACAAATACGTGAAGCCTTTGCGCGCTATAAAGCGCGTGAGCAATCCATAGACCAAGCCAAAGCCGGTTATTATCCCACACTGGATGCGACCGCTGGTGTGGGGCAGGAGTGGACGGACTCACCAGGCACTCGCCGTGATACCAGCACGGATGATGAAGTAGACCTAACTCGTCGTGAGCTTGGGTTATCATTACGCCAAATGCTTTTTGATGGCTTTCGTACCCAACATGAAGTGGCGCGGACACAAAACGAAGCCACGGCCGAGCAGTGGGGCTTGATTGCCACCGCAGAAGATAAAGCGTTGGAAGTGTCACGCATTTATCTGGATGTGCTCGTAGCTGAAGAGATTGTGATCCTGGCAGAAAAAAACCTAGATAACCACCAGGAAATCTACGATGCGATTGAAGAAAGCAATCAAGGTGGATTTGCCAAAGCCAGCGACTTGTCTCAGGTGACAGGACGCTTGGCGCGTGCGAACGCAAACTTAATGTCGGCGCGCAATAACCTCGCCGATGCGCGTAGTGCTTTTATGAAGGTCGTCGGTATCGCACCTGAGGATTTACACTTACCTAGACCCGACGCCGCGATGTTGCCTCAATCACTGGATGCTACCTTGGATATGGCGTTAGATAACCATCCGCGTTTGCAATCTGCACAAGCAGATATTGCGGCGGCGAATGCAGCCCGTGATGGCTCTCGTGCTGCGTATTTACCGACCATCAACATAGAAGTCGATGCTAATTGGAACGAAAACATTGGTGGCGAAGATGGTGCGGGTCCGCCGGACGTCGGTGGCGAGAATAATAATGTCCAAGCCATGGTACGCATGCGCTATAACTTATTTAATGGTGGTGCCGATCGCGCCCGAGAGCGACAAACGGCTTATCAAACTATCGAGGCACGAGAAATCAATGAGATGACCCATCGCCAAGTGGTTGAAGGGGCCACTTTAGCCTGGAACGCGCGAACCTATCTTGAACAGCAGCGTGACTTTATGCGCCAACATGTCGAAGCCGCTACCGATACCCGAGATGCCTATCGCGAAGAGTTTCGCCTCAATGCGCGGACGCTTTTGGATGTATTGGACTCGCAAAATGAGTTGTTTGAAACACGCCGTGAATACCTAAGTAAAGAAGCCGATGAGCGGTATGCACAATATCGAATATTAAACGCTACCGGGCAATTACTGGCCTCACTAAGAATCGATACGCCTGCAAGCTGGGACACGGCATCGCTGTACAGTGAGGGGAGTGAATAATGAAGCAGTTGAGKTTACTTCTTTTTACCGGGCTCATGATCAGTGGCTGTGCGCCACAGTCGGTTGATCCCATGGAAACGAAGATCACACAAAGCCGTGACCTCACCGATCAAGACAAAGATGGTGTAATTGCCGCGCGCGATCAGTGTAACGCGACGCTTGAACAAGCTCGAGTTAATAATGAAGGATGCCCGCAAGAGCGAATAGAAACCGCATCGTTCGAGCTGAATATCCAATTTACTACGGATTCGGCCCAGGTTCGTGAGAGTCAGTATGGCGATATCCGTGATCTTGCCGAATTTATGCGCCGTTATCCTAAGGCGTCGGTACTCATTGAAGGTCATGCCAGTAAAGTGGGTGCGGCGAGCTACAATTTAGCATTGTCACAGCGACGCGCAGAGGCGATTGCGGACGTGCTCGTTAATCAGTTTTACCTTGACCGCAGTCGTGTTAGCGCGCAAGGCTTCGGTGAGACACGCCCATTAATCGATGCTGAGACAGACAGAGCCAATGAAACAAATCGTCGAGTGGTCGCGACTGTTTCTGGCGAACACGGCATAACGGAGAAACGATGGACTATTTATTCATCGGAATCAGATTAGCGGCTACGCCAATGGCCACTTCGATAGTCATTGCACGCATCGGCTGGCGAGGCGCGCAATGACACTGCATCAACGTGTGCTTTCGTTTGTCGTCGCCGCTACTGTGGTCACTGTATTGGTGACCACAGCAGTGGTATTTCAGTTGAGCGCGGAGCAACGCAAACAACAGCAGCAGCAACAATCAAACTTACTCAGTAAGACGCTGGCTGAAGCGCTGCCCGCGGTACTTGAACAAAGTGATGGACAACGACTCACGCAGTTAGCTTCCCAGTTTATCAGTATGCCCCAAGTGAGTCAGATCACGATCGAGCCCATGCTATCTGGGGAACGCCAAGTATGGGAATCTGACCGCCCGGCAATGCATGTGCCGAATTGGTTTGCGACAGCGACGGGTTTAACGGTGAACACAACCTCCGTCTCGGTGAGCAACGGCTGGACACAGTTAGCGAAGCTGACCATGACGTTCGATCCTCATCAAGACATTGCTGAGTTATGGCAACGACTGGTGCGATTAGTCGGTTGGTTATTGGCTGCGGGTGTGGCCGTTATTGTCGCCGCGTCTTTTATGTTCCGTCGTGTTACCGTCCCTCTGGGGGAGCTCAGTCAGCGACTGACGTCGTTAGGACATGGTGATTTTCATCCGACACAAGTGTCAACCAGTGTGAGTGATTTATCGGCACTGCAAAACGCCTTTAATCTTGCCGGGCAACAAGTCGCACGGATGCAGCAATCACAACAAGACGAATTGGCACGCTTGCGCGATAAACTCATGGTTGATCCGGTATCACGCTTACCGAACCGTGGCTATTTTCAGCACCAGCTGCAAAGCTTTATCAACGATGAAGTCGGTTGCAGCTTAATTCTGTTAGAGGCGGATTGGTTATCACGTTTACGTGCGCGTTACGGATATCAATACCGGGATCAATGTTGGCGATTACTAGGAGAAGCGTTAACGCAGGAGAGCTTAGCCAGCACGCATCAAGTCGTGGCAAGGTTGAGTCATAATGAAATCGCGATCTTGCTGGTTACCGATGAAGAGAAAGTATTACGGCGTTACTTACGCCAGTTATTACGGGTGATCAATCAAGAGCTAGAGAATATCTCGCTACCGGTCAATCAAGGCTTTCACTTAGGTATTGCGCAAACGCGTACCGACGAGACGATGAGCCTGATGGCGAAAGCGGATAATGCATTACAACACGCGAAGCGCCAAAACGAGGTTTACTTTTGGCCAACGGATGAACAAGTTGATAGCCGGACCCGAGAACAATGGCGGCATATTTTGCTTGATGCGTTGCACAAAAACCCATTAGCGTTTTATGCCCAACCGGTTCGTCATCGTGATAATCAATATAATTGGCATCAAGAGGTGTACGCACACCTTTGGGTGGACRATAGCTGGTTATCTGCGGGTCAGTTGCTCAACCGTATTGAGATGTATGCATTAGGCGAAGAGTTTGATATTCATGTGCTAAATAGGGTGAGTGACTACCTTAATAAAAACCCWCACAGTGACAAGCTTGCGATCAATCTCACCATCGAAAGTGTCCAAAGCCAAACATTCTATGATTGGTTAAGTCACTTTTTACTCAAAACCCATCTCGCCGATAAACTGGCGTTTGAAGTGTCAGAAAAAGCGGTGCATGCTGATCCTGAAGCTTGCAAGGCATTGTTTCGTTTAATCCGTGGTCAAGGCTTTGCCGTTGGGGTTGATCACTTTGGCCGTAATATGGATAACGTCGACTACATCAAAAATATCGAGCCTGATTATGTCAAATTGGATATCGGGTTTGGTCAGCAGTCGAGCGATGTGGATGATGTGTTCATTCGCATGTTGGTGAATATTGCCGCGTCTCGAGAGATTAAGGTGATTGCGACGGGCATTGAGCAATCAGAGCAGCATCAGTATTTTCATCAGTTGGGCTGCCACGGGTACCAGGGATATATTCTCCCTCCCATTCGGCTTGATAGTGACCACGCGCACGGTGGTCACGAGCGTCGCGACTAAGGTAGTCGTTTTTCCATTATCCACGCATCTTCACGACAGCCGTCGGCACAGCGGTAATACTGTTGCCGGCGGTGAACTACTTGGAAACCATGCTTTTGATAAAGTGCTTTGGCAGGCATGTTACTCTCTCTTACCTCTAGCCAAATACTGTCCGCCCCATCATGACGTAGTGTCGTTATCATCCCGTTTAAAAGTATCCATCCCCACCCTTGTCCCTGATAATCCGGATCGATAGCAATATTCAACAGCTCGGCTTCACCCGCGATACAGCGTGCATAAAAATAACCGATGATACATGAGGGAGCGGTGGTCAAGCGCAGTACGTAGTGATGGTCAAACTGATGAGACGAAACCGCCAGTTGTGAGGCTGACCATGGAAAGAGGTGGGCGCGCTGCTCAATGGCGGCGATCGCCGCAACATCGTCGTGATCAAGTGGGGTAATCTGATAATCACTCATACTGACAAATTTGACGCCAAAGATCGCGCTTAGCCGCAGGGTTATCGTGCATCTGCGCTAAAGGCTGTGAATACAAGCTTTTCACACCATCGACAATCACCTCAACAGAGCCAATATACCAACACCAGCTAAGGTGATGTTCGCCAAGGGCTGGCAACGCAGTATGGGGAAGTTGGCGAGCCTGTTCGGCATTTAATTTCATGCTTTTTAGGATGTTGCCAAATAGCCAAGCATCTTGCTCACTGAGAGTGTGATCACAAACCAGCAAGAGTTGGCAGTGGTCAGGCAATTGGATCACTTCTTGCTCACGGCCGTAGATTTCTGGGTGTCGCAATTGCCACACATCGAGATCCATGGCTTGCAAACGCTGGATATCCGTTAACATAGTTGGCTGACTCTCACGTTGACGTCGCGGCGGTGAGCTGTTTATACCACCAAATATCGTCCGGGTATAAGGGGGCAAACTCGGCCTGTTCGGCGGCGTCACTGGGGGCAATTTTTAACAGACTATAGCCCAGTTCAAACAAGGTAGACTCAGCCTCGTCTAACAGCGGCATCACCAAGTTTGCATCTGGGCTATGCCATAACGTAATTTCTTGGGTGTTATTGGCGGTTTGAGCGTCGGTGACGGCAATGTGCCCTAATATCTCTCCCATATCATCGGTCGCCAGGAGAGAAAGCGAGATCTGCCCCGTTTCGCGCAGCTGTTGGAGCTGATCGGCTTGCACGGGACGCATGAGCGTCTCTCGCCACCAACCGTCTAACCGAACCAGGTCGGCGGGCGCTTCTGTACGAATCATCATCACAGAGGTCGTGGTTATTAAATGGTGTAGCCAGAATAACGGATTCCCGATCCCGTGCAAGAGGTGACTGTCGTATGTGTTTGATGCTTACGCAGCTAAATGCATAAATAGTCAGCAAATTGTGTAATATGGCGACACAGTCTCTCCTGTTTACTGATTTTGAGTCCTTTATCTATTTTTACAGTAAAATATGCGGTATATAGTGAGAAAAGCTTGAACCCATGACGCGTGCCTCATAAAGTGCTACTGACAACAAAGTTAAAAGTGTCTAATATATGAGACGTTTGTCTTGCCAATGAGATGGTCGAGAGTGATTTCCAGATGTGAGCTTTTCATGCCAATATCGTCGTTAAATGATTGGTTCTACTGCTTAACCGATAATAGTCCGTTCCTTTTTGCCATTCTCGACAGCAATGATTGCTACCTTTACGCCAACCAACGCTATAGCGAGCTGTCTGGCTTGGCCTTGCCGTCGTTAAAGGGGTTATCAGATATCGATACCCTAGGCGAGGCGTTTTATCAGTCGGTCAAACCACATTATGACAAAGCCCGACGGGGTGAATGCGCCGAGGGAGAGGTGCTTCTTACTGATAACTACCATAGCACTAGCTTTCACTTCAGTGTTGCCCCCTTGCCGAATGTCGCTGATGAAAGTGGCAAGCCCTGCGTGATTTTTCATGCCGCAGATACCTCCGAACGCCAAGTATTAGCCAGTGCGCTCGAAGAGGCGGAGGAAAAATACCACCGTCTYAGTCAACTTATCGATGATGGCTGCTGCGTGGTTGAAGATGGCTGTATATTATCAGCGAACCCTGCAGCCGCTGGGTTATTGGGCGTCGGAAGTATCGATGCCTTGATGGGTGAGCCTTTATCAGACTATCTCGTGTCGACAGAGAAAGCATCTAGCACCATTGACAGCCTATCGCGTACGCCGCTTGGGCAAGGTGTGTCGGTAGTGAGTGCAAAAAACAGCGCGCCGCTGACGGTGAGCCAATCACCTATCCATCTTTTGGGCAAAAAAGCGCATATGCTGCGTCTACAACCTACAATGACTGACTCGTCGGTTAAGCGCTTAAAACCCACCGAAAAAGAGGATGCCAGCAAAATCGGTGAGCAACAATCCGCTTATACGGATGCCTTAACCGGTCTGTATAATCGCTATGGCTTCAGCCGAGAGTTGGATAGATTGATCAAAGCACAAACGCCGTTGGCCATGTTGTACCTTGATGTCGATAATTTTAAAAATATCAATGACTCTCTCGGACACCATGTTGGCGATCGTGTGCTTCAGGATATTGCTCAGCGTTTACGCGCCTTGCTCTCGGCGGATACCATTGTTGGCCACTTAGGCGGTGACGAATTTGCGGTGCTGCTGCCTAAGCCCGCAACGGACGACGCGCCTGATCAACTGGCCGACAAAGTCGTCGGTGCGATCAGCCAGCCTTTTGAGCTGCATTATTTTAGCAAGTATCTGGCGTGTTCAGTGGGAATGGTGCGTTATCCCGATGATGGTAAAGACGCGCGGCAGCTGCTGCAAAATGCCGATACCGCGATGTATGAGGCCAAAGAGCAAGGCCGAAACCGAGTGGTCGCCTATCATGACAGCATGAGTAAAGAAGCACGGATGCGGCTTTGGTTGGAAATCGAGCTACAAAAGGCCTTACAAAACAACGGCCTGGAAGTCTGGTATCAACCTAAGGTCAGTGCCAGTGATTATCGTATCAACGGTGCTGAAGCTTTGGTGCGTTGGAAACATCCGGTAGAGGGTTATATCAGTCCTGGGCGTTTTATTCCGGTCGCAGAGCGCTGCGGACTGATTGAAGCGCTTGGACGCCATGTGWTGCGCGAGGTCTTTCAAAACGTGCGGCGCTGGCGTCAACAAGGCATGCTGCCGGGACGAGTGGCGATTAACTTATCGCCAGAGCAATTTAGCAGCCCCAAGCTGACCGAGCATATGGAAAAGCTGATTAAAGCCACGGGCGCGAAACCAGAAGATATTACTTTTGAGTTAACGGAAAGCGCGGTGATGAAAAACGATGAGCATGCCCTGAATATGCTCAATGCGATTAAGTCACTGGGCTTTGCCCTCTCGATTGATGACTTTGGCACCGGCTACTCATCCTTGTCTTACCTTGCTCGTTTTCCGCTTGATGAGCTTAAAATTGACCGCGCGTTCATTCACGATATGGATGCTTTGAGTAAACAGGTGACGCTGGTGGAAAGCATTATTCATCTCGGCCGAGCCATGGAAATGACCGTGGTGGCAGAGGGGGTCGAAACCCGTCAGCAGGCGTCAGTGCTCACTAACCTGCACTGTGATACCATTCAAGGCTATTATTTTCACTCGCCCATGCCCAAGCACGCGTTTGAAAAGCTATTGCTGAAAAGTAAGCCCAACAAGCAACCACCACAGGCACTGGCACCCAGTGCGCAGATAAGCTAATCGGATACCTGTTGGTATTACTCAGGATCAAAAATAGAGCAGTGGGCCTGCTCTATTTTTATTTTTGAGGTGCTCAGGAATGAAATACTAGGGCCGACGATAGGCGAGCCGATTGAGCTCAAGTAACGCATAGCGGTGTTCGACAAACTCATACACGTTGCCTGACATGGCAAGCTTATACAATGCCACGGCGCGATCCTTGTCGCCTTGGAATTGATAGCGTTTAGCAAGGTAAAAGTAAGCTTCACATAAGCGTTCTGCGAGCCGTTCATTGTCTTCACCTTGCGAGGCAAGTTGCTCTAGCAGCTCACGTTCGCTGAGCTCACCGAGGTACATATCGACAAGCTGCCAGCCCCAACCCGCGGTCTCCGCATTCGCTTTCCGCGTTGCTAGCGCTTGTTGCGCCTTGGTTTCCCCCTTCCAATCGCGCTCCACTAAATAAAGCCAAATGAGGCGATAAGGATCGTCGCGATCTTCTTGGTAGTGATGGAGTAAGTCTTGATGGGCCAGGCGATAGCGCCCCCCGTAATAAAGGGCAATGCCTCTGTTGCGCGCGGCATAGCTGTGGCTATTATCCAGCTCTAACGTCGAGTCAAAGGCCTCGTAGGCAGCATCATAGTGGCCATTTTGGGTAAAATAGACGCCGAGAATATTAAACACATCAGGTTGATCAGGCTTGAGTGACAGCGATTGATTAAAATCCAATCGCGCCAAGTCGCGCATCCCTAAGCTATCATGCATGAGTCCACGCTCATAATGCAGCTGGGCGCGTGCATCGTCACTCAAATCATCGCGGGCAAGCAGCTGGTCTATACGTGCCAGATGCACTTCCTGTTGTAGCGTGGGCTGTAAGGGGACGGCCATAGGAGGAAAGGTCCACTGGCTGGTACAGCCGGTCAATAATAACAGCGCCAGAATAGCCAGAGGCTTATAAAATCCCGCCCGTGGCTGAGTAAAAATGGTCATGAAGGCGCATCTCCGTGTAAAAAAAAGGGGGCCTCAGCCCCCTTTATACCATGAATGACGATATGACTTTAAGCGTCAGTGCTTGGTGCTTCTTCTGCTGGCGCAGCATCAGCGGCGGGGGCTTGTTCAGCCGCCGCTTCTTTCATGCTCAAGCGGATGCGACCTTGACGGTCAACTTCCAGCACTTTCACGTCTACCTCTTGGCCGATTTCGAGATAATCAGACACCTTCTCAACGCGTTGATCAGCGATTTGAGAAATGTGAACCAGACCATCTTTGCCGCCAATCACTGAGACGAAGGCACCGAAGTCAACGATACGCTGAACCTTACCGGTATAGATACGGCCCACTTCGACTTCTGCCGTGAGCGCTTCGATGCGTGAAATGGCATCTTTAGCAGCTTCACCGTCGGTGGCCGCAATTTTCACGGTACCATTGTCGTCGATTTCAATTGTGGTGCCCGTTTCTTCGGTCAGCTGACGGATCACCGCGCCACCTTTACCAATCACATCACGGATCTTATCTGGGTTGATGCTCATGGTATGGATACGCGGGGCGAACTCAGAGATGTCGTCGCGTGCTGAGCCGATGGCTTGGTCCATCACATCGAGGATGTGTAAACGTGCGCCTTTGGCTTGGTTCAATGCGATTTGCATGATCTCTTTAGTGATCCCTTCGATTTTGATGTCCATCTGCAAAGCAGTGACACCGTCATCCGTACCGGCCACTTTAAAGTCCATATCACCGAGATGATCTTCATCACCTAAGATGTCGGAAAGCACAACGAAATCGTCGCCTTCTTTCACCAGACCCATGGCGATACCGGCCACGGATTTTTTCACCGGTACACCAGCATCCATCAGCGCAAGCGATGTGCCGCAGACAGATGCCATTGAGGAAGAGCCGTTGGATTCGGTGATCTCAGAGACTACACGCAGTGTGTACGGGAAGTCGTCCTGGCTTGGCATCACAGCAGCAATACCGCGTTTGGCTAGGCGACCATGGCCGATTTCGCGGCGCTTTGGTGAGCCAACAAAACCGGTTTCACCCACACAATAAGGAGGGAAGTTGTAGTGCAGCATGAAGCCTTCTTGGCGCTCACCCATGATTGAGTCAATGGTTTGCGCGTCACGCTGAGTACCCAATGTCGCGGTGACTAGCGCTTGCGTTTCACCACGGGTAAACAAGGCGCTGCCGTGTGTACGTGGTAATACGCCTGTACGCACGTCGAGGGCGCGAACCATGTCTTTCTCACGGCCATCAATACGTGGTTCACCGGCAATGATGCGGCTGCGTACGACTTTCTTTTCCAAGTCGCCGAGCATGCCTAGGATTTCACGCTCATCCAAGGTCTCGTCTTCGCCGAGTAGTGCAGCCACTACTTCCTGTTTCACCTGACCAATCTGCTCGTAACGGGCCATTTTTTCAGTGATTTGGTATGCCTGAGCCAATGGGCCTTGTGCCATTTCAGTCACACGGGTTTGTAGCGCCGCGTTCACTTCTGGCGCTTGCCAATCCCAAGTAGGCGTTCCCACTTCGGCGGCAAATTCTTTGATTGCGTTGATCGCGGTTTGCTGTTGCTCATGACCAAACATCACCGCTTGTAGCATTTGCTCTTCGCTTAGGCGATCCGCTTCAGACTCTACCATCAGCACCGCACCTTCAGTACCGGCGACCACAAGGTCAAGCTTGCTGTCGTCTAGCTCTGCTGGGCTTGGGTTAAGCACGAGTTCATCGTTGATGTAACCGACGCGCGCCGAGCCGATAGGGCCGTTGAATGGGATGCCTGAGATAGCGAGTGCTGCCGAGGTACCCAGCATGGCAACAATGTCAGGGCTCACCGCTGGGTTAACAGACACAACCGTCGCAATGACTTGGACTTCGTTTTTGAACGAGTCCGGGAATAGCGGACGGATAGGGCGGTCAATCAGACGTGCGGTCAGGGTTTCTGACTCAGAAGGGCGACCTTCGCGCTTGAAAAAACCACCTGGGATTTTACCTGCCGCGTAGGTACGCTCTTGGTAGTTAACCGTCAATGGGAAGAAGCTTTGGCCTTCAGCCGCTTCTTTTTTACCGACCACAGAAACGAATACCGAGGTATCGTCCATGCTAACCATGACAGCACCATTGGCTTGACGTGCCATCACGCCCGTTTCCAATGTCACTGTATGATTGCCGTACTGGAATGTTTTTACGATTGGATTCACAGATTATTTCCTTGTTGCTGAGGGATAAACCCGTTGGTTTATCTCACTAATTGTCGGCTTTCAGCTGCTCACCATCGCGACTAATGACAGCAGGCTGCGCGGGTGTTTGGCCTGCTTGGGCAGTGTGCTGTCAATAGTCGCGACCTTATGGTCGACGTTGTTGACTGTGTGACAGCTGAAAGTGGCGCTAATTATACACGTGCTTGGCCGATAACGACACCACGAGGCGGTCAAATGGCAACATTTGTGATGGGTTTGGCAAGCAATATTGACCCTAACGGATGCAGATAACACGGCGAAGTCAGATTTGTGAATTGAAGCTGACTACAAGATCAGCGAAAATACGCCACCTTTGTGAATGACCCTCTCAGCTGGCGCCTGATTGCCGCCTGAAGCCAACAAGAAGATAACCTCTATGTCAAATACACTGCTGCAACAGGAAGTTGATAAACGCCGCACGTTTGCGATTATCTCGCACCCAGATGCGGGTAAAACCACCATCACCGAGAAGGTGCTGTTATTCGGACGTGCTATTCAAACGGCGGGAACCGTGAAAGGGCGTGGCTCTAACCAACATGCCAAGTCTGATTGGATGGACATGGAAAAAGAGCGTGGTATCTCGGTGACCACCTCGGTGATGCAATTTCCTTACAACGACTGCTTAGTGAACCTGCTTGATACGCCAGGGCACGAGGATTTCTCGGAAGATACGTACCGGACACTGACCGCGGTCGATTCGTGCTTAATGGTGATTGATGCGGCGAAAGGTGTCGAGGATCGTACCCGTAAGCTGATGGAAGTCACCCGTTTACGCGATACTCCGATCATTACCTTTATGAACAAACTTGACCGTGATATTC
Organism: Salinivibrio sp. IB282; assembly: GCF_001995685.1. NCBI lineage: Bacteria > Pseudomonadati > Pseudomonadota > Gammaproteobacteria > Vibrionales > Vibrionaceae > Salinivibrio > Salinivibrio sp. IB282. Next base: position 19,784 of record NZ_MUET01000015.1, read on the forward strand.
GCGACCCAATGGAGCTGCTTGATGAAGTAGAAAGTGAGCTCAATATTGCCTGTGCGCCGGTATCGTGGCCGATTGGTTGCGGGAAAGGCTTCCAAGGTGTATACCATATTCATCGTGACGAAAGCATTCTGTATCAATCAGGCCAAGGCCATACTATTCAGGATGCGCGTATCATTAAAGGCTTGAATAATCCTGAGTTGGATGAGGCGATTGGTGCAGACATTGCGCAAGATTTGCGTGACGAGTTGGAACTGGTGATGGGCGCGTCTCATGCGTTTGACCATGAACTGTTTTTAAGCGGTGAACTCACGCCTGTTTTCTTCGGTACCGCACTGGGTAACTTTGGTGTGGACCATATGTTGGATGGTCTGACCGAGTGGGCACCCAAGCCCATGGCGCGTCCAACCCATGATCGTGACGTCAAGGCTGACGAAGAGAAGTTCTCCGGCTTTGTATTTAAAATTCAAGCCAACATGGATCCACGCCACCGTGACCGGATTGCCTTTATGCGTATTGTCTCTGGGAAATACCAGCAAGGGATGAAACTGCGTCATGTGCGCCTCGGTAAACAAATCAATATTTCCGATGCGGTGACCTTTATGGCAGGAGATCGGTCACGGGCTGAAGATGCGTTTGCGGGTGATATTATTGGCTTGCACAACCATGGCACCATTCAAATTGGCGATACCTTTACTCAAGGAGAAGATCTGAAATTTGCGGGGATCCCGAATTTTGCCCCAGAGCTTTTCCGTCGGATCCGTCTCAAAGATCCATTGCGCCAAAAGCAGCTGCTTAAAGGTTTGATTCAGCTGTCTGAGGAAGGAGCCGTACAGGTGTTCCGTCCTTTGCAATCAAACGATTTAATTGTCGGTGCGGTCGGTGTCCTCCAGTTTGATATGGTAGTGGCACGCTTGAAAGCCGAATACAACGTGGATGCCTTGTATGAGCCGATTAATGTCGCCACCGCGCGTTGGGTAGAGTGTGGTGACGAGAAGAAGCTGGATGAATTTCAGCGTAAAAACCAAGCGAACTTGGCTTTGGATGGTGGCGACAACTTGACGTACATTGCGCCGACCATGGTGAATCTAAACCTCACGCAAGAGCGCTTCCCGGATATTGATCTCAGAGCGACCCGCGAACACTAAGCGGGGGAGAGGGTGGGATCGCCCGGTGTGATTACAAACGTGCACCGGATAGCGATGACGCTCTCCTCTTTCACGCCATGCTATACTGCCGTCTGTAACTAGACGGCTTTTTAATGGCATAAAGTTGACAAAGCAAGGATGCCGATGATGATAGCGAGGATTAAACGTTGGGTGGCACATTACGATGCCTGGTGTCAGCGAATGGGGCTTGGCGAGGATAACCGTCGCAGCTGTGTGCCTATCAAGCGTTCAGAAAAAACATCATCGACACCAACGTCTCAGCATGATTGATACGCATTGCCATTTTGATTTTTCTCCGTTTCGTGAGTCACCAGAGTCGTACTGGCAGGCGGCGCGCGAAAAGGGCGTGACGCGGATGGTGGTCCCTAGTGTTAGCGAGGATAACTGGTCGGCGGTGCTGTCACTGACTGAACGCCTGCATGGTGTATATGCAGGATTGGGACTACACCCATGTTTTCTCGATGCTCACACGGACACCAGCCTGGATAAACTGGAACGGGCATTGAGCGCGCGTCCTGGGCGCTGTGTTGCCGTCGGGGAAGCCGGGCTCGACTTTGTTGTCGCGAACCAAAATACCGCTCAGCAGCGCCAGCACGCGCTATTGGAGGGGCAGCTTTGGCTCGCACGTCACTATGATCTCCCCATCATTCTACACAGCCGCAAAGCGCATAACCCATTATTACGCGCGGTTAAAGCCTATCCAGGGATACGCGGGGTGTTACATGCGTTCAGTGGCAGTGAACAGCAGGGTAAACAGTTTATTGATGCGGGCCTGATGCTCGGGGTAGGCGGCACCGTCACCTATTCTCGCGCGCAAAAGACCCGCCGCGCCATTGCTCAGCTACCTTTGGATCACCTCGTCCTTGAAACCGATGCCCCCGACATGCCTTTGGCCGGATTTCAAGGAAAACCGAACACCCCCTCTCAGGTATTAAGGGTTGCTGATGTGGTTGCAGAGTTAAAAGGCTGTGATAAAGATCATCTCATGACCGAAACATCAGACAACGCTGAAAGATTGTTTGGCTTTGATTGAGCGGGAATGGGCAAAAGACAAACGTTTGCGGTTGCATAAGCTCACAAAACTAGATCAAAGTCATACTTATTGATGCATTACAAAATAGTTTTACAGCGAACTGTGATTGGAATATTACTTTAATGTGACTGCGATGCGTATAATCCCTCCCCGGAAGCCAAATTCCACTTTGTCGAGACGCCAACTTTTTACCTTGAGGATGCCAATATTATGAGCCTGCTGATGAGCGTGATCGGGATGGTTGTACTGCTAGGGATAGCTGTTCTTCTTTCCGATAACCGCAAAGCCATTAACCTCCGTACCGTGGGTGGCGCATTTGCTATCCAACTCTTTTTCGGTGCTTTCGTACTCTATGTCGATGTCGGACGCGACATTCTGTACGGCGCATCACAATACGTTGCTAACGTCATCGCATACGGTGACGAAGGGATCAGCTTCATCTTTGGTGGGCTGGTTTCTGACAAAATGTTTGAACTGTTCGGCGGTGGCGGTTTCGTCTTCGCACTGAAAGTTCTTCCTGTCATTGTCTTCTTCTCCTCACTGATCAGCGTGCTTTACTACCTGGGTATTATGCAGGTTGTGATCAACGTGCTCGGTGGTGGTCTGCAAAAAGCACTGGGTACCTCACGTGCCGAGTCCATGTCAGCAACGGCTAACATCTTTGTTGGACAAACTGAAGCGCCCTTGGTGATCCGTCCATTCGTACCTCGCATGACGCAGTCAGAGCTGTTCGCGGTCATGTGTGGTGGTTTGGCCTCGGTTGCCGGTGGCGTACTGGCCGGTTATGCCTCTATGGGGGTTCCGCTTGAGTACTTGATTGCGGCATCATTCATGGCCGCACCAGGTGGTCTACTGTTTGCGAAAATTATCAAACCTGAAACCGACGAGCCGGTTGAGCAGATGGCTGACGCGACCGCTGAAGGTGCAGAGAAGCCAGCGAACGTGATTGATGCAGCCGCAGGCGGCGCTTCATCAGGTATGCAACTGGCGCTTAACGTTGGTGCGATGCTACTTGCGTTCATTGGTTTGATTGCCCTGATTAACGGCATGCTAGGCGGTATCGGCGGCTGGTTCGGTTACCCAGATATCACGCTGGAGCTGATCTTGGGTTACCTGTTCGCCCCGTTTGCATTCCTTATCGGTGTGCCATGGGAAGAAGCGGTGGTCGCAGGCTCTTTCATCGGTCAGAAGATCGTGGTTAACGAATTCGTGGCTTACCTGAACTTCACGCAATACCTTGGTGACGGTGCGCAAGTTGTTGCAGCAACAGGCATGGAAATGACAGAGAAAACCAAAGCGATTATCTCGTTTGCTCTGTGTGGTTTTGCGAACTTGTCATCGGTGGCCATTTTGCTTGGCGGCCTCGGTGGTCTGGCGCCTAGCCGTCGTCCAGAGATTGCACGCTTTGGTGTGAAAGCGGTGATCGCTGGTACCTTGTCTAACTTGATGGCGGCGACCATTGCGGGCCTATTTGTCACCTTGACGCTGGCGGGCTAATCGTCTCATCGCGATAGCACACCGTGTTAAGCAAAACGCCACACAGACTGCCTGTGTGGCGTTTTTTTATTGGGCTTACGTTATGAGTATGCTTCAACCACCCGTCCTTGCTGAGGGGTGTATACTCATCAATAGAGGCTTGTGACAACATAAGGTAAAACCATGCAGGAAATTCTTCTCGCCCTCGTGGCCGGCTTTTTAGTGGGCGTATTGTTTAGTGCGATCAAACTCCCCATCCCCGCACCGCCTGTCTTATCCGGGGTGATGGGCATTGTCGGGGTGTATTTGGGCGGCGTCGGCTATCAGTGGATTGTGGCGCGTTTTTTCAGTTAGAAAGATTGGTTCCACCGCGCAACAGTGTATTTTTCAACATAAACGGTAAAATCTAGTTTTGCTGAAACGGCGTTGGTAAAATAAGTGAACGCCGTCAAAGTTTGCTGGCGCCACAATCCTTATTTTCCTCTCATGGTTAGCAACAAGGTGTGGCTAGCCCAATCAGAAACGTCCAACGGCGAAACCGCAAATACCCAGGTATTTGCACGCGGCAACAAGGATGGTTGGTTGAAGGCGGCGCGATGTCCAGCCTCAAACTTCATGGAGCCAAGTCCGCTGAGCAATGACCGGAAAACAAAACCGGTTGTTAATACAGTGGCCAACCCGATACCTGTTTGGCAAAAGAATGAGGACTGGAGATAACTAATGAACGAATTACAAACCGCGGCCCTACGCGCACTAAAACTGATGGATCTGACCACACTGAACGATGATGATACCGATGAAAAGGTGATCAGCCTGTGTCAGAACGCGAAAACCGCCGTTGGCAACACAGCAGCAGTTTGTATCTATCCGCGCTTTATCCCTATCGCCAAGAAAACACTGCGCGAACAAGGCACGCCAGAGGTGCGTATCGCTACCGTGACCAATTTCCCACACGGCAATGATGATATTGATATTGCGGTGGCAGAAACCAAAGCCGCGGTGGCATATGGCGCCGATGAAGTCGATGTGGTGTTCCCGTATCGCGCGCTGATTGCGGGTGACGAACAAGTGGGTGCTGAGCTGGTCAAACAGTGTAAAGCCGCATGTGGCAGCGACGTATTACTTAAAGTGATCATTGAAACCGGTGAGCTGAAAAGCGAGGCACTGATCAAGCGCGCGTCTGAGATTGCTATTGATGCAGGTGCTGACTTTATTAAAACCTCTACGGGGAAAGTGGCGGTGAATGCCACCCCTGAAGCGGCGGAGATCATGCTCAACGTGATCAACGATAAAGGCGTTGCAGAACGTGTTGGCTTTAAGCCAGCCGGTGGCGTGCGCACCGCAGAAGACGCGCAACAATACCTGGCGATGGCCGATCGCATTCTCGGCGACCAATGGGCCGATAACCGCCACTATCGTTTTGGCGCATCTAGCTTGTTGGCGAACTTACTCCACACCTTGGGTGAAGGCGAAAAAGCGGCTGAAGGTGGCTATTAATCAAGTTGCCACTCACCCAAACAGTGGGGCGATCGAGGGTCGTGTACTCGGTCGCTCACGTATTGAGCTAGTAAGGAGGATGCATGATCTTACCTCAGGAAATTATTCGTAAGAAGCGCGACAACATCGCGTTAAGCAAAGAAGAAATTTATTCTTTCATCCAGGGTGTGGCGAACGATTCGGTGTCGGAAAGTCAAATTGCTGCGTTTGCGATGGCGATTTACTTCAATGATATGACCATGGATGAGCGTGTGGCATTGACCTGTGCGATGCGCGATTCCGGTATGACCATCGATTGGTCACACATGCATTTTGATGGCCCCGTCGTGGATAAGCACTCGACAGGGGGCGTTGGTGATGTAACCTCGTTAATGCTGGGCCCTATGGTGGCGGCATGCGGCGGTTATGTGCCGATGATTTCAGGTCGTGGCTTGGGCCACACTGGGGGCACGCTGGATAAGCTGGAGTCGATTCCTGGCTATAACATCATGCCAAGCAACCAAGTGTTTGGGGAGGTGACCCGTGACGCCGGTGTCGCCATCATAGGGCAAACCGGCTCGTTAGCGCCTGCGGATAAACGCGTGTATGCCACCCGTGACGTCACGGCCACGGTAGATAATATTTCTTTGATCACCGCGTCGATTTTGTCGAAAAAACTGGCCGCAGGCCTGGATGCCTTGGTCATGGACGTCAAGGTGGGATCGGGCGCGTTCATGCCAACGTATGAAGATTCAGAGGCGTTGGCCAAATCGATTGTGGGAGTGGCCAACGGCGCTGGTACTAAAACCAGTGCCTTGCTGACGGACATGAACCAAGTGTTAGCCTCGTCGGCAGGCAACGCTTTAGAAGTGAAAGAAGCCGTTGATTTTCTCACCGGGCGCTACCGTAATCCACGTTTGTACAATGTGACCATGGCGCTATGCGCTGACATGTTGGTGGTCAGTGGACTGGCAACCGATGTGAATCAAGCAAAACAAAAATTGGATCAGGCACTGGACAGCGGTCGCGCTGCCGAGTGTTTTGCCAAAATGATTGCAGGGCTAGGCGGGCCGGCTGACTTTGTTGAGTCGCCGGATCAATATCTGGCGACTGCATCCGTGATCAAACCTGTCTATGCCGAGCAATCAGGCATTGCCAATGCCATGGATACACGGGCATTGGGCATGGCTATTATAGAAATAGGTGGTGGCCGTCGGGTTGCCAGCGATAAAATTGATTATGCCGTTGGGTTGAACGAAATGATTCGTCTGGGGCAACAAGTGGATGAGCACACCCCGCTCGCCATGCTCCACGCTCAGACTGAAGAGCAATGGCAACAAGCGGCGAATGCGGTGCGAGCCGCAGTGAAAGTCGCTGATGAGGCGCCGAGTGCAACACCAGACGTTTATCGTCGCATCAGCTTACAAGACGTCTAATGGAGGCGATCATGAAACGCGCAATTGTATTAGTTTTAGACTCATTTGGTATTGGCGCCACTGAAGACGCCGTCAAATTCGGTGACCAAGGTGCAAACACCTTGGGCCACATTGCTCAAGCGTRTGCGAAGGGCGAAGCGGATAATGCGGATCGTCAAGGCCCCTTGTCTTTGCCTAACATGACCAAGTTGGGCTTGGGTAAAGCGTGTGAAGAGTCGTCAGGTTACTTCCCAGAAGGCTTAGACTCACATGCAGAGATTATCGGTGCCTATGCGCACGCCAAAGAGCTATCTTCTGGTAAAGACACCCCATCTGGCCACTGGGAAATTGCTGGTGTGCCTGTGTTGTTTGACTGGGGCTACTTCTCAGACTTAACCAACAGCTTCCCGCAAGATCTGCTTGATCGCATTGTTGAGCGAGCGGGTGTGCCTGGCTATCTTGGTAACTGCCATGCGTCGGGCACTCAAGTGCTGGACGATCTGGGCGAAGAGCATATGAAAACTGGGAAGCCGATTTTCTACACCTCAGCGGACTCGGTGTTCCAAATTGCGTGCCATGAGGAAACCTACGGGCTCGATAACCTGTATGAGTTGTGCCAGATCGTGCGCGAAGAGCTGGAAGACTATAACATTGGTCGCGTGATCGCCCGGCCTTTCATCGGGCCAGCGAAAGGCCAGTTTGAGCGCACCGGTAACCGCCGTGACTTGTCTGTCGAGCCACCTTCTCCTACCGTGCTCCAAAAGCTGGTGGACGAAAAAGGAGGTGATGTGATCTCGATTGGTAAGATTGCGGACATTTACGCGCACTGCGGTATCACCAAGAAAATCAAAGCCACAGGCTTAGAAGCGCTGTTTGATGCAACCAAAGACGCCATCAAAGAAGCAGGCAATAACAGCTTGGTATTCACCAACTTTGTCGACTTTGACTCGGCGTACGGCCACCGCCGCAACGTAGCTGGCTATGCCGCGGCGTTGGAATACTTTGACCGTCGCCTACCGGAAATCATGGACATGCTTGAAGAAGACGATGTGTTATTGCTAACGGCTGACCATGGTTGCGATCCAACCTGGCCTGGCACCGATCACACCCGTGAGCATATCCCTGCATTGGTTTACGGCAAAAAAGTGCCTGCGGGTTCACTCGGTCGCCGCGAAACGTTCGCGGATATTGGCCAGTCCTTGGCGGAATACTTTGATGTGTCGCCAATGGATTACGGCAAGTCGTTCCTATAACGCGTTGACCCCCTAGATAAAAAGAGATGGCGAACAGCCATCTCTTTTTTTATCTCGGTTTCTCGTACTGGTCGCCGTATTGTTGTCGCTTTACCAAGATACACGCGCAGAACGACGAGTGAGCATGAGCGTTAATAGCACCCCCAACAAGAGAGCAAGGCCAATGAGGAGCCGGAATTCGGTCATATTCGATTGCAGCTGTTTTTTGGCTTCATTGATAACCGAGTGATGCTCAACGGTGAGACGGAGAAACCCGACAATATCGCCACCACGGCTTATCGGCGTCATCAGCTGCTGTCGTCCTTGGCTTTCTAGCCCCAGTGGGGTGGTTAATCCGACGGCGGTTTCCAGTGGTAAAGCATTCGTTGAGCGCACCACAGGACTGCCGTTGAGCTGATAGAAGCTGGCATCACGGATCAGCGGCTCGGTTGCCAGTTCATTGGCCATGGTTTGCAGAGGCTGATAGTTCTTATCAACCAAGGCATCATAGGCTTGTACCCCCACCTGGCGGGTCATCAGCTGGGCTAATTGATCGGTTTGCTGATACAGCGCTTGATACTGGCGCTGGCTGAGTGTGGTGCTGTAAAGCATTAAGGCGGCAATAGCACCGATCGTGGTGAGCAACATTCCCCACCAGGTCACCCGCCGTAGCGTTTTGCGCGAAATTGAAAACATACCTTCCTCAAGCCAGATAAACAGGATCAATTAGCACTGGAGCTTACTACGGTTTTTATGGTATCACAGCCTCATTGTGATTGATTCATTGACCAAGCTTGCTTGGAAGTCGAAAGGAAAATATTGACCATGGATAAGGCCACCCCCTTGGCAATTCACCGTTCACCGCAACTTTACCGCCGTTTCCCAACGATGACGACGTCTGCTTTCTCGCGCCGCCGGCAAGGGGGATGGATTGTGTTTGGTGAGGTCATCGACCCCCGTCAGCTCGACGATATCCGTTTTTTTACCGGTGATGACGTTGAGGTCGTCGACGGCTGGCGTGTTGGGCCGTATGAGGTGTTATTGATCCGCGGTGAACTGACGGATGAACATCGTACCGTGATTGACGCACTCGCGCTTGACTGTGCCGATTTACAGGCCCTGCCGGATTTAAGCAGACCTGGTTTGGCGGTGTTTGACATGGACTCCACCGCAATAGAGATAGAGTGTATTGATGAGATTGCGGCACTCGCTGGGGTTGGAGAGGCGGTGTCTGCGGTTACCGAGCGTGCCATGTTGGGCGAACTTGATTTTGAGGCGAGCTTACGTCAACGCGTGGCGGCCTTGAAAGGCTCTGACGCGGCGATACTTGAGACAGTGAAAGCGCAGTTGCCGTTGATGCCAGAAATGGCGGATCTCGTGGCCAGCTTAAAAGCCCACGGCTGGTATGTGGCGATTGCCTCTGGCGGTTTCACCCATTTTTCTGATCACCTACAGCAGCAATTAGGCTTGGACTATGCGGCGTCAAACCAGCTTGGGGTCAGAAATGGTCAATTGACCGGCGAAGTAGACGGGGCAGTGGTGGATGCACAACGAAAAGCGGATGTGTTGACCATGTTGGCGCAAAAGTACGATATTGCGCCGGAGAACACCTTAGCCGTTGGCGATGGCGCCAATGATCTGGCGATGATGGAGGCCGCTGGCCTTGGTATTGCCTATCATGCGAAGCCCAAAGTCAATGCGAAAGCGCAAGCGGCGGTCAAACATGCGTGGTTGGGCGGTGTGTTGTGTGTGCTCTCTGCCAGTATTCGTGATCGGATTAGCTGGCAGCCACGCTAATAAGCGCAACCTTGTGGCACCCACTTGGTGTGGCACCCACTTGGTGTGGCACCTACTGGATGCCGCTCTCTCTTTGCTATTGCCGCGGTCGATATCGTGCCGATTCATTCGTGCGTCGCCTGCGGCTATCGCCCCAGGCGCATTAGCACTTCATCGGTGACATCGACCAACTCACCGTAGGCACACAAGGCAACAAATTCGTCTTCCAGTTGGCGTGCTTTGTGGGTATCGCGTTTGAGCAAGCTGGATAACTGGGTGGCATCAATATCTTGTTCAGCATGGGCCAGCGGTGTCATCCGATTGCGTAGCACGGCAAACGCCCCGCCTTTTTGCGCCAACTGGATGAACTTACGTCTCGCGTCGTCAGATTCAAACTCACTATCGGAAAAGGTATGCACCGCACGCACCTTATCATCTTTCATGTCTATCCAGACAAAGTACTCGCGTACCAGCTCTTTCAGAGGCTGCGAGGGGCGTGTGACTTCATGGGTACGGGTGAGAATCTTATCCCCGAACACCGGGTAAAAAGACAGTTGGCGACCGCCGCCTGCGCGCTCGAGAAAGCGGTGCAAACGACTGGGAGGCAGGTTGATACCCACTGCAGGCACCGACAGTACACCGTTATCACGTCGAACAAAATAAGGCTGCACGGTTAGGCGCGTGAGCAGCAACTGGTGCATGGCCCAAATCAAGGGAGGATCGGGCAAACGTTCATCCAGCACGGTCAATTTGTCGAGGTTGTGCTCAATCAAGCGGCGAAGATACTGGCGACGACGGGTGTTGGGCGCTTCAGTGGTGAGCTTGAGTTGAATATTATCGCGTTTGGGGCTCACTCGAATCACCTGATACGGCATATCGACTAACGGTGCGCGCGGGTCAATATTGACAAACGCATCGAGTGATACAGACACCAAGTCATCTTTCGCCCCTTGAAAAGGCTGCGCCAGTTTCAGGTTCAAGCCCCCCGAGGAAAAATCGACCAGCCTTCCCTTCAGCGCCCCCTGTTCTGGATGCACCAATGAGACCTCAGATCGATAGGCATAACGTGGTTCACGACGTTGGGGCTGCCTATCAGATGAGATTAACTGTGCCGCGCACACTGGATTACGTTGGTGTAAAAAGCGTCGCAAGGCTTGACTGGATAACGACGGTTTGGGGTGGGATAAATAACTATCCTTGCTTTCGGTATGAGTCACATCTTGCACCAACGCGACGTGTGTGAGGGTTTTTAATGTGTTAAGCCAGTCCGGAGATACATCTTGCAAACGCTCAATGTCACCCGCATTAATGGCTGACATGGTCACCTTCAACACCCGCCATGAAGGACGCTTGGCACCCAGTTGCCAGAACAGGTGGCGCTCATCTTCGCTCATTTCGCTGGGCGAGGCAGAATAGAAGAAACGCTGCTTGTCTTTCTCTACATAAAAGCAATATAACAATAGCTGGCTGGTTGACGCTCCTTCCACTTGCAGTAACGCCAAACGCTTTGCATCAAAAATATGATTAATGACGGGTTGATTGCGGCTGTCGTGCCAGTAATCCCATAGCTCCCGATTTTGCCGCGTTTGTAATACGTACTCTAATTTGTCTTGCGCAAAGTAAAGCGGTAGCACACTGGTATGGTGCAAAAAGGATTGTTCATAGCTTTGCAGCTTGAGGGTGAGTAGCTTGTCCTCACCATCTTGTTTGCCACGAAAGTCGGGTGAGGCCATTTCTGTATCGAGCGCTTGCTTAATCGCGTCACTGCTGGTGTCAAGCCGCAGCCGCAACCACACGCTATTGGTGGACTCTTTGTTTTGATCGACGCCAATAATACGATAACTCAACCCTTGCTCAAGATCGGGATCTTGATACTTTTGCCCCAGCGCGGTGAACTGCACTAATACTTCAGCGCTAGGCGGATAATCGAATGCTGCCGGGACACGCACTCGGCACCCTGAATTAGACAAGTCGCTGGTGACCCCATGTACCTCATACCCAGTATTCAGTGTTATTAATACTTGGGTAGCAAAATGGATGCGGCTTTCACTACGCGCTAAATAACGGCCAAAGGTGAGTTTCTCGGGTAACAATGCCGCTTGGGCCGTATCACTGACTGGGCCTTTTCCTTGTTGCTGAGTGTGTTTCTCTTGTTCGTGTTTGACGCGAAAGTTATTAGGGGTGTTGTGCAAATCTTCCCACAAGCCTTGGGTCATTTGCCCATTGTATAAAGGCAAGCGCTCGTAATAGTGGTTAATCGCCACATCATCCAGCCAATGTGTTTGGCCGTTTAACTCGTATTGATGACATTCACCATCGACTTTGCCACGCAGATCGATGGCACGATTGCATGGCGTCATTAAACGTCTGATCTCCATTTTGATCAGCAGTTTGGCAGAGCTTGGCTCGTTAGCGGTGAGCTTATCGAGCAGCACCTCAAATTTGGGGGTTTGGGACATCGGAAGCAGCTGCTCAATCAGTCCCTGGTAATCATCCTGCTTCATGGCAAAGTCTGGTAAAGTATTGTCCTTAATATAATAACGGCACCGATTCGAAAAAGTGTCGGAATAATTAATAAGATAGCAATCATTTTGTGAATTAGCTGACATCATACGTCTTGGAGAGCGAATGGCAAAAACAAAACGAGCCTACGTATGTAACGACTGTGGCGCGGATTTTCCCCGTTGGCAAGGGCAGTGCTCAGCCTGTGGCGCGTGGAACACCATTACAGAGGTGAGGCTAGCGGCGTCGCCTCAGGTCGCGCGCAATGAAAAGTATGCCGGGTATGCAGGTAGCGCCGAGGGGCAAGTCCAAACCCTGCAGGATATCGACCTACAAGAAGTGCCACGCCTGAGCAGTGGTTTTAAAGAGCTGGATCGTGTGCTCGGCGGGGGGATCGTCCCAGGGGCCGCTATTTTGATTGGTGGTAACCCGGGCGCAGGGAAAAGTACCTTGCTATTGCAAACCATGGTGGGGCTCGCACACCATTTGCCGACCTTGTACATCACAGGGGAAGAGTCATTACAGCAAGTGGCGATGCGCGCCGATAGACTCGGGCTTGCCAAAGACCGCTTGAAGCTGTTGTCAGAAACGGGTGTGGAAACCATCTGTCAGGTGGCCAAAAAAGAACAACCGAAAATCATGGTGATTGACTCGATACAGGTGATGCATGTCGCGGATGTGCAATCCGCGCCCGGCAGCGTGTCACAGGTACGGGAGTCTGCCGCGGCATTGACTCGTTATGCCAAACAACACAATGTGGCGATTTTTATGGTGGGGCATGTGACCAAAGATGGCACGCTGGCCGGCCCCAAGGTGCTGGAGCACTGTATTGATTGTTCTATTTTGCTTGATGGCTCCAGCGATAGCCGTTTTCGCACGCTACGCAGTCATAAAAACCGCTTTGGGGCGGTCAATGAGCTTGGCGTGTTTGCGATGACAGGGCAGGGGTTAAAAGAGGTCAGTAATCCCTCCGCCATTTTCCTTTCACGTGGTGAGGAGCAAACCTCAGGTAGCTCGGTGATGGTAGTGTGGGAAGGCACTCGCCCTCTATTGGTAGAGTTACAAGCCTTGGTCGATTATTCACAATTGGCCAATCCACGCCGAGTGGCGGTGGGACTAGAGCAAAACCGTCTTGCCTTACTTCTGGCCGTTCTACACAAACATGGTGGGCTGCAAATGTCTGACCAAGATGTGTTTGTTAATGTGGTTGGTGGGGTTAAAGTCACCGAAACCAGTGCCGATCTTGCCCTGCTTTTAGCGCTGATTTCGAGCTTTAGGGATCGCCCGCTGCCGAGAGAGCTGGTGGTCTTTGGCGAAGTCGGCTTGGCGGGAGAAATTCGCCCAGTGCCAAGTGGGCAAGAGCGCTTGATGGAAGCGGCAAAACATGGCTTTAAAAAAGCAGTCGTGCCCAAAGCCAACTTGCCGAAACAGCGTATTGAAGGGATGACGGTTTATGGCGTTAGCAAACTCTCCGACGCCCTGGATGTGCTAGAAGACTTGTAGTCGTGCGCAAGTACCAATAGCGAAGTGGTGGGCGATGATACGGCCCGTTGATCGAACAAAGGCGCTCGGTTTTATCATCGCTCTACTACCTCTACGACTCTATTATTTCTACTACATTGAGGCTTTTGTCGGTGTGGTTTGCACATCGGCTTCGCGCTGCTGGGCGGTGCTCAGTGGCGGCTCAGCGTCGGGCATATTGGCGACTTGTACCTGAGTTTCGACCAAATTTTCCACTACCGCGACTAAATGTCCCCAACTGACGCGCTTCTCGTTTTCGAGCAAGGTATCAAACTGCTCAGCACTCCACTTAATAAACCGGCGCGGATTCAGCGCTCGTCCTAAAAAGCGGACTTCGTAGTGCAAATGAGGGCCAGTGGATAAACCCGTGTTACCCGACCAGGCAATCAAGTCGCCTTTCTTTACAAACTGCCCACTTCGCACATTAAACTTATCAAGATGGGCGTAGAGGGTCATAAAGCCAAACGCGTGATCAATTTTTACAAAATTACCATAGCCTTTGCGGCGGCTGGGTCTGACATACTCCACCACGCCATCGGCCGGGGCATACACCGGGGTGCCGATGTCTGCGGTTAAGTCTAACCCCATGTGGAATTTTTCTTTGCCCGTTACTGGGTGCGTGCGTGAACCATACCCAGATGAACGGCGATAATTTTGAATCGGTTTACCATTAGGAATGAGCTGAAGCATGGTGTAGCGCACTGCGGAGTTAATCGCCGCCACATCAAGCCGATGGGTCAGTGAGGCGTCTTTGGCCACCGATTGCAGCCCCAGCATATCTTCCACTGTCACCACGCGCTGCGTCAGTGCAGTCAGCTCGACATCTTTGTTCTCGATGGTTTGTGACAGCTCATCGCGTTTTTGTTGCAACATGGCCACTTCGTTATTCAATGCAGCACGCTCTTCACGTAACCGGTTAACCGCAGCTTCGGCTTCAGTGGAACGCTCGGAGAGTAAATAGAGGCTGGCAAAGGTCACGGTGAGAACGGCCAGCACGACTAACGCCAAAGTTTGCACTACCTTTTTACGGGTAGGGCAAAGCGTATAATGCTTCACACCATTTGGGTGTGAGATGGCGATATGAATATGATCTGTCATGACTGGTTACTGCTGGCCTGCGTTTGATACCGCCCATGACGATGTGGCGTTACGATTCTGACTCTGCCATTGGGTCGGTCAACTGCGCTAGCTCACGGTGAAGGAGTTCATCGTTGCCAACGTTGAGTTCAACAAGCCTTTTTAAATGACTGGCACTATCAATGTCAATGTGATCAATATAAAGATGGAGATAATTCTCGCAGTTATTGACCAGAATGCAGTCCATGTCTAATTCTACGTCAGAGTCATGCAGGTAAAAGACCAACGAGAATGCTGTGTGTTGCGGGTCTGCTTGCCAGTTCTCAGGACGGCTGAGCAACACACCCTTGAGAGACAAGTCGAGAACCTGCGCGTGCCACGCCTGTTCATCTTGCTTGAGTATCGCGGGGGCACGATACATCACGCGGGAAAACTTTCTACGCTCTGGCATGATCGCATCTCCTCAATCCTTTGAACTAAGTGTAGGCGATGCATGGCGGGCGACCTAATAATCTGCGCGGACGTATCGATTCTGAAACATTTTTTGGTGTTCTTGCGTAAGAAAGCGGACGGAGTGCGGTTTGTTGCGAGCCGCTTTACTTGCTAGGAGACAATTTACCTGCTGGGAGACAATAAAAAGGGCAGCGTTGGCTGCCCTCATTAGTGCGGCGTTACTTGGCAACGCGCTTGTATTTGATGCGGTGCGGCTCAGCCGCTTGTGCGCCCAGCGTTTTCTTCAACCAATCGGTGTATTCAGCAAAGTTACCTTCAAAGAAATTCACTTGGCCTTCATCACGATAGTCAAGGATGTGGGTGGCGATACGGTCAAGGAACCAGCGGTCGTGTGAAATCACCATGGCACAGCCTGGGAACTCGAGCAGGGCTTCTTCCAAGGCGCGTAGGGTTTCAACGTCCAGATCGTTGGTTGGCTCATCAAGCAGCAGGACGTTGCCGCCTGCTTTCAATAGCTTAGCCAGGTGGACGCGGTTGCGTTCACCGCCGGACAAATCGCCGATACGCTTCTGTTGATCGCTCCCTTTGAAGTTAAAGCGAGAGACATAAGCACGCGCAGGTAACTCAAAGTTATTGATGCGAATAATATCGGCACCTTCCGAGATCTCATCGTAAACGGTTTTGTTGTCGTCCATGCTATCACGGAACTGATCCACCGAGGCCAGTTGCACGGTGTCACCGACCTCTACGGTGCCTGCATCCGGTGTTTCGGTACCACTGAGCATTTTGAACAGTGTGGATTTACCGGCACCATTGGGACCAACGATACCGACGATAGCGCCTTTCGGGACACTAAAAGACAGATCGTCAATCAATACGCGATCACCAAATGACTTAGTGAGGTTGTTAACTTCAATGACTTTATCACCCAAGCGTGGGCCGGGTGGGATAAACAGCTCATTGGTCTCGTTACGGCGTTGGTAATCGGAGGTGTTAAGCTCTTCAAAGCGTGCCATACGCGCTTTTGATTTGGCTTGACGGCCTTTCGGGTTTTGACGTACCCACTCAAGCTCTTTCTCAATGGTTTTCTGGCGCGCTTTTTCCTGGGAGGCTTCTTGCTTCAAGCGCACGTCTTTTTGCTCAAGCCACGATGAATAGTTGCCTTCCCAAGGGATGCCTTCACCACGGTCAAGCTCAAGGATCCAACCAGCGGCGTTATCAAGGAAGTAGCGATCGTGCGTAATCGCCACAACCGTGCCGGTATAGTCGACCAAGAAGCGCTCTAGCCATGCCACTGATTCGGCGTCCAAGTGGTTGGTTGGCTCGTCGAGTAGCAGCATATCAGGCTTCTCGAGTAGCAAACGGCAAATCGCCACACGGCGGCGCTCACCCCCAGACAGGTTTTTGATTTGCGCATCCCACTCCGGCAGACGCAGGGCATCGGCGGCACGCTCTAGGGCGTTATCAAGATTATGCCCATCTTTGGCCTGGATCAGTGCTTCCAGTTCACCTTGCTCTTGCGCCAAGGCATCGAAGTCGGCGTCAGGATCGGCATAGGCCGCGTACACAGCGTCGAGACGCGTCAATGCATCTTTCACATCCGATACCGCCTCTTCAACGGTTTCCCGCACGGTTTTGTCTTCGTCTAGCGCTGGCTCTTGCGGAAGGTAGCCAATTTTAATGCCTGGTTGCACACGGGCTTCACCCTCAATTTCGGTATCGATACCGGCCATGATGCGCAATAGACTCGATTTACCGGCCCCGTTGAGGCCTAGCACCCCAATTTTGGCGCCTGGGAAGAAACACAAAGAAATATCTTTAAGAATTTGGCGCTTAGGTGGCACGATCTTGCTCACCCGCGACATGGTATATACGTACTCAGCCATTTCTGCTCACGCTACTCGTTGTGGTGTAAAAGACACTATTCTAACGTTAACTTTGCCAAGTTTAACAGTGATTGTCATATTCGGTGGGTAATATAGCCCATGGGCAGCAAACCATTTGCCAAGGCGCGAGGGAATTTGCTGATGCGATTGTTGTCTATTCGTTGTCACACATGCTGAATGTGACACATTCGTCACGGTGTTAATTGATTAGGAGCGACCTTTGACATGGAACGATTCATCGCTTTGTCCGGGCCTTTACGCAATGCATCTCACGCGGTGCGTCGTGGTGTCCGTGCCTTCTCCTGTTCACTGCGACCCGGACTTATTCTATGGGTTCTAGGGGCCGCTTTTTCTCCTTCTCTCGCGCTGGCGTCGGCGAGTCCAGACAGTGGGAAAATGACGCCTGCGCAGCGTCAATATGAGGCTGCTATTGATGCGATTGAGCGTGGTGAATTACGCCAATTTCGCCGCCTCAAAGCCAAGTTGCGTGATTATCCCCTTTATCCCTATTTAGATTACCGTGATTTTACTCGCAACCTTTCAGAAAAGTCGCCCACCTCGGTCACCAACTTTATTCAGCGTTACACCACCATGCCGTTTGCCAATAGTCTGCGTGCTGACTACCTGACACTACTGGCGAATCGAAAAGATTGGGACACCTTGGTCGCTTTCCAGCCCGATGTACCAAGAGGGGAGCGTTATCAATGCCAGTATTATTACGCTCACAGCCAGGCTGGCAATCGTGCATTAGCGCGCAGTGGCGCGAAATCACTCTACTTGTCTGGCCAATCAGTCGACAGTGCATGCGATCCCTTATTTGATTACCTCTCAGAGCAAAAGCAACTCACTGGTGATTTAATCTTGCGGCGGATGTTGCTGACCTTTGAGGGGCGCAATCGCAGCTTAATGCATTACCTACAAGATCAACTCCCCAACACTCACCAAGCGGTGGGAAAGCAAGTTATTGATCTTTATGACAAGCCTGAACAAGTTGCTGACTTTTCCAAGCGAAGCAAAGTGACACCCTTTAACCAAAAGCTGACTCGTCTTGCGGTTGAGCGACTGGCGCGTAAAGACGAAGCGCAAGCCATTCGCTATTTTCGTCGCACCGTAGAAGGGCAGCACTACGATAAAGGTGAACGACAAGCCATCGCTGATTATCTTATTGGCCAACTGATGAATGACGATGAGCCGGCGCTTGCGGGGTGGCGAGATCGTATGCTGAGACAAAGCGACGATGATGGTCTGCTCGAGCGACGGTTTCGCTTGGCGTTGGTGGAAGGTGATTGGCACGTATTGAATCAATGGCTTTCACTGCTCAGTGATGAGGCGAAACAATCACTAAAATGGCGATATTGGCAAGCGCGGATTCAGTTAGAGCTTGGCGACAGTTACGCGGCGAATCAGGCGTTTGAAACCCTGTTGGGTGAGCGCAATTTTTACAGTGTGGCTGCCGCTCAGCACCTAGAAAAGCCGATCCATATCCCTTCGCGTACTGCGGTGTTGAAAGAGGCGGGTCTGATGCCTATCAATGATGTGCTGGCGCGAGTCGATGAGCTGATTGCGCTTGATAAAATCTACGCGGCGAAGCGCGAGTGGTATTATGTGTTACAGCGCGCCAGTGATGAGCAAATTGCGCTCCTGGCCGCTTATGCCAATAAACAGCACTGGTATCATCTCGCAGTACAAGCCACCATTGCCGGAAAAATGTGGGACCACTTATCGTTGCGTTTTCCGCTGGCTCATCAGTGGTGGTTTGAGTTTTTCAGTCGCGAACGTGGGGTAGATAAAACCACATTGATGGCGCTGTCACGCCAAGAAAGTGCTTTCTTTACCCGTGCGGTCTCTCACGTAGGCGCGAGAGGCTTGATGCAATTGATGCCGCGTACTGCCCGTGAAACCTCGCGTCGGTTAGGGTTTGATTATCAAGGGCCGGCCAGTCTTAGCGATCCGGGCGTGAATATCCGCTTGGGCAGTGGTTATTTGAAAATGATGCTCGATCGCTTCGATAGCAACCGCGTTCTCGCTTTCGCGGCATACAATGCTGGACCACATCGAGTGAGCCGCTGGCTGGCACGTTCGAAAGGGCACATGGATGCCATTGCTTTCATCGAGTCGATCCCGTTTTATGAAACGCGCCATTATGTGCAGAACGTGTTGATGTTCGATATCTATTATCGCCAACTTTTAGGTGAGCCCGTGCAGTTTTTAAGAGCACACGAGTTGGCACAGCGTTATTAATGTTACAATCGCGACCATCACGTAAAGAGCGAGAGGAATCCATGTCGCAATCGCCTGTATTTTCTGGTTGGCAAGATGTTATCGCGCTAGTGCGCCGTGCTGGACAAGATGATAATGATGATGCCTTGTTGACGGCCTTACTGACCCCCGACGAGCGAGACACCTTGGTGGCTCGGATTAATATTTTGCATGAGTTATTAGAAGGGAGAATGAGTCAGCGCCAGTTGAGTCAATTATTGGGCGTGGGGATCGCGACCGTCACACGCGGCTCGAATGAGTTAAAGCGGATGGATGACGAGACCAAAAATTGGCTGGCTGATTTATTGAAACGTGAAGCTGAACAGTCCACTTCATCGACCTAATCAACAAAGCCTTAAATAGACAAACAACGGCGCCACAGGGCGCCGTTTTTATTGGCGTTAACGATATAAGTGCGGGTGCATAAACGGAATCAGCGCCATGATTAGCGCTTGATGGTAAACACTTGAGCGGGTTAATCGGTGCCCGGTGAGCATGCCAATGGCGCCCCCTTTTTGTTTAACATTTTCAGTGGCAAACATTCTGTCCATCACATCGCCAAGCTCTTCGCCTTGGTGCAGAGCGTCCAACGCCTCTGGAGGGAGAGGCAGTGAGGCTGAGCGTGCCTCGCCTTGCGTTGTCCCATCATCTATCACCATCCATGCAAAGGTATGTTGACCATCTAAGCCTGCTTCTACCCCGACGTAAAAGTCTCCTTTGTATTCCGCTTTGGCGTGACGAACGCGGTTGCACGCGCCGGCATAGGTCTCTTGCTCTGTCATTGGTTGCTCTGCTACGCCACTGGCGACGGAAACGCCCGTAAAGGTGAAAAGTGTGTCGGGAAAAGCGTCATAAAACGCGGCCTCAACTGCAGCGATTTTAGCGGGATTTTTGGACGTGACGATCACCTGTTTCATGCGCCCAGCTCTCCTTTTTGTGTTGGTAGGCGCGTTGCAGTATACGCCAACGGAGGGGTAAACGCAGCATTCCAAAAACATGACTGGCATCAGTCGGTTGGCCGACTTCGTTTAAGCCAATTCGCATATTATGGTGCCCTTTACGTGGCTGTGGCACATAGGTATTAAACCAGCGATCCCAGCATGAAAGGTTGAACCCGTAATTGGCGTTGCATTCATGAAAACGGGTGGAGTGATGCACCCGGTGCATATCTGGTGTGACGATAAAGCGGCGCAGCCAAGCGTCTAGGTGCTTGGGGAGACGAACATTGCTGTGATTAAACATTGCCATCCCGCTGAGTAGCGTTTCAAACACGATCACGGCGACAACAGGTGCGCCAAGTAGCGCGACTAACACGCACTTAATGGCCATCGACAGCCAAATTTCCACCGTGTGAAAACGCGCGCCTGTGGTGACATCAATGTCCATATCGGCATGATGCACGAGATGCAGCCGCCACAGCCATGGTACCTGGTGGAAGAGTTTGTGTTGGTACCAAATCGCCATATCCATCACAACTAATGTGACCAGAACCGCGCCCCATTCAGGGAGGGAAAGCTGATTAAAAAAACCAAAACCCGAGGCGGCGGCAAAACTGGCCGCCCCCACTGCAGAAATTGGTGCCAGTACGCGCAACGTGAGAGTATTAAATACAGTCAATAAGATATTCCCTGACCAACGTTCTCGCCGCGTGCGAGTGAGCTTGCGCTTCGGCCACCGCCATTCGGCGACGAGCATTACCAACAGTACCAAGGCAAACAGGCTGAGCCTAAACCCGGCTTCGTGCGCTTCAATCCAATGCATAACCACTCCTCATTTATAGAGAGTTTACGCGATAAACCCTGCCAACGTTTAGCGCAAATAGTGAAAATAGAAGGTTGGATCCTGGGTGTCAGGCAACTAATCTGTTGACTAACAGTGCTGTATTTCTCCGTGCTGACTGACCACGCAACGTGAAGGGGGAAGGAGCGTGTCAACGAGCTTGCATGATGTGTACCTGGCCCGCCAAGCGATAAAGCCAGTGGCGGCGCGCACACCACTTGTTTATTCACCGACGCTTTCTAAGCGTTACCAAGCACAAATTTGGCTGAAGCTCGAAACGAGCCAGCCGACGGGCGCGTTTAAATTACGCGGTGCCACCTACGCATTGAGTCGGTTGCCCAAGGCGCTGCGTGAGCGTGGTGTGATCACCTGCTCGACAGGCAACCATGGCCGTGCGCTTGCTTACGCGGCCAAGCAGCTTGGGATCCCGGCGACCGTATGTCTCTCTTCGTTAGTACCTGACAATAAAGTGGACGCTGTTAAAGCAATGGGCGCGCGAGTGTGGGTCGTGGGTCGCTCGCAGGATGAAGCCGAACAAGCCGCGCTTGAGGCCGTTTCGCGTGATGGGTTGTGTTATATCCCTCCCTTTGATCATCCCGATATTATTGCCGGACAAGGGACCATTGGGCTTGAGATCCTTGAAGATGCGCCAGATGTTGATGTGATTGCAGCCGGCTTATCGGGAGGCGGCTTGGTGGGAGGACTTGGCTTAGCGGCGCGTACCATCGCCCCACATATCGACCTAATTGGCGTCTCAATTCGCGATGGGGCTGCGATGCATGAAAGCATCATAGCGGGTAAGCCAGTGGCTGTGCCTGAATCTGAATCGTTGGCAGATAGCCTGGGTGGAGGCATTGGCCTTAATAATCAATACACCTTTTCTTTGGTGCCTAAAGTGATGACGCAACATTATCAAGTGGATGAAGCGTATATCGCCCGTGCGATGATCGATATGTGGCAGTGCGAAAATAGGTGGGTAGAAGGTGCCGCCGTGGTGGGATTGGCCGCGGCACGTCAGCACCAGTTAGAGTGGCAGGACAAGAAAGTGGTGATCGTGGTTAGTGGAAACAATGTGTCAACTGACACCCTGACTGCGGTCATGGCATTAAGTGAGCAGGCTCGCTCTTAGCTTGTGGTTGAATTTGGTGAGTGTCAAAGGAGCCCGTATGCAGCTATATCATCGTCAGCAAATCGAATCTGTTGCGACGTTTAACCCGCACAGTCTCAGTGTGATTGAAAATGCGTTCAGTGCCTTGGGGCGTGGCGAGGTAACCATGCCTCCTGTGTTAAGCATGGCCATTCACGAGCACAACGGCGAAGTCGATGTGAAAACCGCTCACATCAAAGGCGCTGAGCGATTTGCGATTAAAGTCAGTCCTGGCTTTTTTGATAATCCGTCGATAGGTCTACCGAGCCTTAATGGTTTGATGGTGGTTTTCTCGGCATCAACCGGTTTGGTGGAGGCCGTGCTGTTTGATGAAGGATACCTGACTGATTTACGTACGGCTCTAGCCGGCGCGTTAAGTGCCAAGTATTGCGCGCGTGATGATGCCAACATTGTCACTGTGTTGGGGGCGGGCACGCAAGCAAGGTTACAAGTGTCTGCGCTCAAACTGGTTAGAGAAATAGACACGGTGCATGTTTGGGCACGAGACAATGCACAAGCAAGGCAGTATAAAGCAGAGGTTGAGGCCGAACTGGGAGTGCGAGTGATCCCTCACCAAGATGTGGCACAGGCGTGTCAACAGGCCGATATTATTGTCACCACGACACCGGCTAAGCAGCCGATTTTGCATTGGCAAGACATTCCCAAGGGCGCCCATGTCACGGCGATGGGCTCGGATAGTGCAGAGAAGCGCGAGCTTGATCCTCATATTTTGCACAATGCCGACTGGGTGCTGGTGGATAGACGTGCTCAGTCTGAGGTGTTGGGTGAGCTAAAAGGGCTGGCATTGTCACGATGTGTGGAAGAGTTAGGCAAAACGGTGGCGTCGGGGCGTCCCATCGCGCGAAGTGATGAGGCGGTCACCGTGTGTGATTTAACGGGAACAGGTGTGCAAGATACTGCCATAGCAAACTACGTGGTCAGTGCATTGCACCATACTCATGGCTCGGGCGATGCTGGGGCATTATAATAAAAACCAAAAAGCATAACTTATTACATTATAAGTGTCTTTAACGTCACAGTTATTGCACAGTCATGTAACACAAAAGTTAAAACTTGCAGGTTTTGTTCAATTAATTACATCTTGTGCTTTGATAATTAGGCATAAGATCACGTTTCTTTTAATAGCTTGTTTCTATTGAAGTTATTTCTTTTTACTAATGATGGGTCTCTCAGAATTGAGACACGTCTAGTTAGTGTAAAAAGGAATGATAAATGCACAAACACAGCTCTCTTGCGCTGATTATCGGCGCACTTTTTCACAGCTCCGGGGTGTGGGCGATGGCCCAAGTGCCAGATCCTGTCGACCCTCCCACCGATCCAGAGCCACAAGCGTGTGTATCACTGGTTGGCAATAATGACATCGATGGCAGCCGTACCAGCGATGAGCGTTGCTTGCCCGGTGATGATCCCTTTACGGCCGAACAGTGGCATTTGCTTAACAGTGGTCAAAATGCCTTTGCCCGAGAGGGTGGCCAACCAGGCAATGATCTCAACGTATGGTTAGCCCATCGCCAAGATGTGCTTGGACAAAACGTTAACGTTGCCGTCGTCGACGATGGGTTAGAAATTGCCCATCCCGATCTGGCCGCTAACGTCCGTGCTGGAAAGTCCTATGACTTTGTGGAACGTGATGATGACCCGACACCGGAGGGCTGGAGCAGTCGTAATACCGCCCATGGTACCTCGGTCGCGGGGATCATCGCGGCGGTTCGCAATAATGGTATTGGTGGGATGGGGGTCGCACCGCTTGCCAACCTGCAAGGTTATAACTACCTCGCATACCAAAGCCAAAATGCGTGGGAGATCAGCCATGGCCGCGAAGGCGACTCGGATGATGTCCGCATATTCAACCAAAGCTATGGTGGCTCAGGCATCCGCAGTCATCCCTACAGCGATGACCCAATGAGCTATGATGGTCGCCAGAACGCCCAATACAAAAAAATGAGCACGGAAGCCTTTGGCGGACTGGGTGCGGTATTCATCAAATCAGCGGGTAATGGCTATAAGCGTACCTCGTTTAATCGTCAGCGCTTCGGTCCTGTGGATGAGAACCATGGTTTACCGTGGCAGAACAGCAACCAATCATCCAGTAATGCTAATTACTGGAACGTGACGGTGAGTGCGTTGAATGCGGATGGTGAGCGCTCATCTTATTCCTCCGTGGGTAGCAGCGTCTTCTTGACCGCGCCAGGTGGCGAGTATGGCACCAATAAACCGGCACATATCACCACAGATTTGACAGGCTGTACGATGGGTTACAACCGCGACGATCGTATTCCTTATGATTCACACGATTTACACGGTGGGACAGAGATAGACAACACCTGTGATTTCAACAGCGTGATGAACGGGACGTCTTCGGCCGCGCCAAATACTTCAGGGGCATTTGCGTTGATGATGTCAGCTTATCCAAATCTGTCTCAGCGCGATATTCGCCACCTATTAGCGACGACGGCGACACGCGTGGATGCAGACGATGCCGATGTGCTTTTAACCTATCAAACGGCATTTGGTGATGAGCGCACGGTGACTGGCCTAGAAGGTTGGCAGCAAAATGCCGCGGGGCGCTGGTATAGCCCAACCTATGGCTTTGGTTTGATTGATGTTAATGCAGCACTCGAAGCCGCGAAGACCTATCAGTCTCTCCCTGCACAAGTATTCACGGATTGGACGTGGTCTTATCACAACCAAGAGGGTGAAACTGGGTTAACGATTGCGGATGCCGGGTCGGTGGCGACAGCAGACAGTGTGCAAGTAGCTGACAACCTCACCATCGAGGCGGTACAAGTGCGGACTTCGATCGAGCATAGCCGTATGTCAGATCTGCTGATTGAACTCGAGTCCCCTTCCGGTACCCGTAGCGTGCTGATGTCTCCACGCAATAGCATGCTATCGAACACCCTAGATAGCACCTACCCAGAAGGCTTTACTGACCACCTGATGCTTAGCCATAAGTTCAATGGTGAAGCATCGCAAGGTCAATGGACACTCTACGTCACAGATACGGACGGCAAGACGCGTCAATACAGCTTAGGGGGTGAGGTGAAGTCGATGGCGAATAACAGCGTCGATGGTAAATTGACGCAATGGTCACTGCGTGTCATTGGTCACCGCGGTTAATAGGAGACGAAGTATGAAAAAATTAATGATAGCCCTGGCAATCATGGGTATCAGCCTTGGTGTCAGCGCAGGCACGGTGCAGCTAAATGGCAAAGACTATGTCGTCGTCGAAACCGACAGTAATGCGCGTAATATGAGTGGCGAGCAAATGGGCGTGATGGTTGGCGATAAAGTCGCCGTCTCGGCACAAAGCGCGCCATTAACGGTCACAGGCTCGATTTTGGTCAAAGCCAGTGAGGCGAACGCCAGCCAGCTAGCTCAAAAATATGGTCTCGACCTAGTCAGCTATCTCGATGGCGTGGCGTTGCTGGAAGCGACACCCGGTACCAATGTTGCTGAGCTAGAAAAGGCGTTAAATCAAGAGTTGGATACGCCTGTCAATCTTGAGCTGAATCCACAAAATCAGCGTCCACAATAAGCAAAATGAGCGCTTATTAATAAGAGCCCGTCTTTTTAGGCGGGCTTTTTTGTCATTCTCTCCCCCCATTTTTATAGAGAAAACTGTGGCCCAATTTACTCACCAACCATTTTGTTACTAGTTATTCCAGATTGTTCATAACTTTTACATGAGCCCCGTCTAACAGCTTGGTATGCTTTATCGCTTCTTAGCGCAAAAAAAATAGACAAATCATCATTATGCAGCTGTGACGCTGTGATTAGGGAAAAGACAATGTGGAAAACCATTAGACATTCTTTGCCATTGCAAATTGCAGTGGCGGCCGCACTAGCTTGGCTGGTGGGCACGGTATTCGGCCCCATTGAGAACGCAGAGCAGACCACTTGGTATCCACTGCTTATGCTCGCCAAGGTCAGTTATATCGGTCTACTCAAAGCCGTGGTTGGTGTGATGGTATTGCTCTCGCTACTGGAAGGGATCAGTAATATTGGCAATGTGGTTCGCCTTAAGCGCCTTGGTGGTGCAACACTTTTGTTTTACGGTTTTACCACTACCATTGCGATCACACTTGGTCTTGGCGCAGCGCTGATGATGCCCGAGTGGCAACCGCTCACCAATGCACCGCCTGTGGATGAGAGCATTAGCTTTATCAACCAAGAGGCTGCGGGAGCCGGAGCCATTGCCACTAAGCTTTTTAACATGGCGTTAGTGAACCCCGTTGAGGCGTTAAGCAGTGGTAATCTACTTGCGATTGTCGTTTTCACCATTTTGTTTGGTATTTCACTGATTGTCGCACTGCCAGAGTCGCACCCATTATTCGAGACCATTCGTGGGCTGAATAAAGGCATTAACACCATGGTGGCAGGGATTATCAAGCTGGCGCCGTTTGCGGTGTTTGCGATTGTCTTTCAGTTTTCACATCAAGGCGACAATGACTTATTTGGTCAGCTGTTTAGCTTCGCCGCCTTGGTGTTTGGACTCACGATGGTCCACGCAGTGATTGTATTGCCACTTATTGCACGCGTCGCTGGTGGTATTGGCTTTGTGAGCCTATTTCGTGCCATTTCCGCGCCACTGGCGATGGCCTTTGCCACTTCTTCCAGTGCTGCGACACTGCCCGTCTCGATGCAGGCCGCCAAAGAAGAGCTCAAGGTCACCCCGTCGACCGCAAGCATGGTCTTGCCGTTGGGCGCGGTGATGAATATGGATGGCACCGCATTATTTGAAGGGATTGCGGCGGTGTTCTTGGCACAACTGTTCGGGATTGATCTGTCGACGACTGGCATTGTGATGATCTTCATTATGGCGATGGTTTCGTCGGTAGGCGCGCCGGGCATGCCGTCAGGCTCGATGTCGGGTATGCAGTTGGTGCTGCTGGCTGCGGGGATCCCCCTGGAAGCCATTGCCATTTTGCTGATCATTGAGCGCCCGCTCGACACCTTCCGTACCGCGGTCAATGTGCAAGGCGATTTGATTGGTGCCACGGTAATAGATAAGTGGCAAAAGCGTGTGGGTTAATCTTGCTGTTGTTTAAACACTGCAGGCAACAGGCAGTGAATTTGCCTGCAGTGTATCGCGCTTACTTGATGGTGAAGCCTAAATAAGCTTCAAACTCGTTGTCGTCAAATGCGTTGCGATCATCGGCAGTTCCTTTCACATCCTTATAATCCCAATTTAATGCTTCATAGGTTACCCCAGCATGCCAAGAAAAGTTGTCATTAACTTGTTTTTTGAATTCGACTTGAGGCTGAATATGCACCTCTGCTGTCGTTTTTTCTCTTTCTGGAATATGAAGGGCGTCAAGCATGGTCTCAACATTAAATGACACGTTGTCGGTAAGAGGAAGAGAGTAGGTCAAATAATCCTCGGTACCAATTTGATATTGGTATCCGTCGGCAGCCTTGTGGTAATAGTTGAAGTTATACCATGCAAGGGAAAGATTCCAGTGTTCAGAAAGATCGCCAGATAGGTAAAAGTTGGTTTCGGCGCCACTTAGGTTTTTCAAACTGCCATCATTTTTATTACCGAGCTGTGCCCACAATTCGATGCCGAATGAAAAGTCCTTTCCTCCAAGAGAGACATCTTTGCTAAAGTAAGGTTGAAAAATATATTGTTTCGCATCCCATGAGTCAGATCCATCGCTGGCTTTCCAAGCGGAATCATAGCGGAAAAAATAATTCAGGCTAGCGTCAAAATCACCCAGGGTGCCAATGCTTTGCAATAAAGCAAACTCGGTATCCCAACCTTCTTTTCTTGATTTTCCTTCGCTTTTAATGAAGTCTTTGTCGACATCAAAAAAAAACCTGTAATCATCACTGAGTTTATAAGTTCCCTTGCCGATGGTGACTTCGGTATCAGTTTTACCATTTTCAAAGTCGTTGACTTTGACTTCACTGGTCAGTGAACCGAGCTCTCCGGCAAAACTTGTGGTGCTGGCAAGCGTGATTGCAGCGGCAATCGCTGTTTTTTGGATAGTATTACTCACTTTAAAGTATCCCTTCTTTAATAATACATCTGAGTACTGTCGCGTTTTAATTATTACTCGTGTATGCACTGCGTCATTGAACGTAACGATACACGTATCGGCTTTTTATCCGATAAAAAACACGTAGCGACAGTCTATTCCTTGACGTTCGCTTATCTATTAGCGATGTAGAGGCATTCACWTGTGTCGAGTGAATGTGGATTTATGCTAGCAATGCGTCAGTAACATGACAATGGTGTTAATAATGAGTTAATTGTCAATTAGTATTTTTACTCTATTTTTTCTGCTGGGAGTCGCACCA
Organism: Salinivibrio sp. IB282; assembly: GCF_001995685.1. NCBI lineage: Bacteria > Pseudomonadati > Pseudomonadota > Gammaproteobacteria > Vibrionales > Vibrionaceae > Salinivibrio > Salinivibrio sp. IB282. Next base: position 48,306 of record NZ_MUET01000015.1, read on the forward strand.
ATAACCATTCAGGTCCTGTTCAGCTCGAATAAATGACCAGATAAAGAGTTAAAAAAAGTACTAATCCCTACCTAAACAGATTCTTAGTAATCGATTACTCGACAATGGTTCGTTTTCGCAGTGATAAGCATTGTGTGTGAATTTATATTCACCTATTGCGGAGGGATAAGTGGAAGGGGTTCTTTATAGTAAGGGGTTATATAAAAATGAAAAGCATAATTATCCAAAGATTAATCAGTCTATAGTAAAAGAAGGCGGCAGAGCACCAATGATAACCTTGTCTACTCTCCGAGTGATTTTAACCCCGGCAGGTGTGATCATACCTTTACCATCGCGGCAACTGACTATGCGATGCAAACAATCTTGCCATTTGCGCTGCCGCGTATCTATCAGAAAGCCCCTCAAGTTGCATTTGACCCCGTCCATCCAGTTAGAACGACATTGTCGCCTTCTTGGTAGCGGCTATCTTCAGAGTGGATTACCTGACCAGTAAGATCAATGCCTGGTACCATAGGAAATTCGCGAACAATTTTCCCTTGGCCTGTGATAGCCAAGCCATTTTTATAGTTCAGCGATGACTAATCGACGGCAACGAGTACGTCACCATCAGGGAGTTGAGACTCATCAAGTTGCTCGATAGTTGGAAGCGTCTGCTTGCTTTCTTGCTTGAGAACGAGAGCGTCAAACATATCAGTCTCCTAGACGATACCAATGAGGAATGGCTCTCAGTCTAGCGCTGACTCATCGATGAACTAAATGAAACTTTATCATTAACTCTATGCGTTTAAATCATGGGGTATCTGCTGGAGAGTAACGACGTGCCAGTTCCCAGTTTGTATCACAGGTATGTAGCTCACTGGCACACAAAGCAACTAAATCTCTAACCATAGAAATAAAAAAGGGCGGTAAATCAATGATTTACCGCCCTTTCCAATCGATTGGTGGAGCTGGCGGGAGTTGAACCCGCGTCCAGAATCAGTCTAACCAATGGCGCTACATGCTTAGTTTGTCTTTTATCTCGTCAGTGTGCTGCGGACAAACACGCCACGCAAAGACATACCCAAATTAGTTTTAACGCTTCAGCTCTTGGGTCAAAGCATCCACGCGATCCTGTTTGGTTTTGACTATCCTGAATCCCCGTCCTACAGGCGGAGGCTAGGGAGGATAGGCACTCAACAGGTTATTAAGCTGCTAGTGCGTAGTTTTCGTCGTTTGCGACTATTTGTTTGCGGCTTTTTACGAGGCCAACCGCCCCTCGGCATGCTCCACGGGCCTTCTCAATCCTGTCGAATCCTGAATCAGCCCCAGAGTGTGAGCGGCAGAGTCTAACACATTGATCTACCGCGTCAACGATTAACGCGCTGCGTTTTTCATGATCCTGGACTTTTGTCGCTGCCAGTCTCGGTCTTTCGCGGTATCGCGCTTATCGTGTAATTTTTTACCTTTCGCTAAGCCTATTTTGAGTTTAGCAAAAGATTTTTTCCAGTATAAAGACAGTGCCACCACCGTGAAACCGTCTCGATTTACCTTGCCGAGCAAGGTATCAAGCTCACGCCGTTTAAGCAATAGCTTACGGGTGCGCTGCGGATCGGCCACCACGTGCGTGGAGGCGACATTAAGCGGGGTAATGGTTGCCCCGAACAAAAAGGCTTCCCCGTCTTTTAGCAACACGTAGCTTTCACTGATATTGGCCTTACCTGCTCGGAGTGCTTTCACCTCCCAGCCTTGCAGCTCTAGCCCCGCCTCAAAGTCATCTTCAATGAAGTACTCAAAGCGTGCCTTTTTATTCAGCGCGATAGTGTTACTACTTGCTTTGTTCTTTGCGTTTTTCTTAGCCATAGTGGCCGCATTATAAAGGGGATATATCGAAGAATGAAAGGATTATCGCACTCAGTGGGAGAAAGAGTCTGACTTTATCCGCGATGTGGGTTGTGAGCATTGGTCTCAATCAGTCTCGATGGTATTATTTCGCGGTTAACTTGCAAGGAGTCCCTATGCCGCAAATCATCCGCTCGGCTTTAGTGCCGTACAGTGCTGAGCAAATGTTTGCCTTGGTGAACGATGTTGAGTCCTATCCTGCTTTCTTGCCCGGGTGTGTGAGCACCCGCCTTATTGAACATACAGACACCACCATGGTCGCGTCTTTAGATGTGGCGAAAGCAGGGATTAAGAAAACATTTACCACCAAAAATTATTTGGTGGATAGCAGCCGTATTGATATGACACTGGTGGACGGGCCATTTAAACGCTTAAGTGGTGGCTGGAAATTTACGCCGTTATCAAGTGACGCATGCAAGATAGAACTCGACCTCGAGTTTGAGTTCACGAACCGCTTGGTCGAAGCGGCCTTTGGCCGTATCTTCAGCGAGTTAACCAGTAGTATGGTGAAGGCGTTTACAGAGCGAGCGAAAGAGATTTATGAGTGAAGAGACGTTGCTGCATGTTGAAGTGGTTTACCCGTTGCCTAATGAGCAACGTATTTTCAACTGCGTGGTGAAGCCAGACTCGACGGTAGAAGACATTATTCGTCAATCAGGTGTCTTAAGCGCCTATCCGGAGATTGATCTTGAGACCAACAAGGTTGGGGTATTTAGCCGACCGGTGAAACTCGACGCGCAAGTGCGCGACGGGGATCGTATTGAGATTTACCGCCCGCTGCAAGCCGACCCGAAAGAGATCCGCCGTCGCCGCGCTGAGCGCGCGAAACAAGAAGGAAAAGCGGATCCTGTTACTGGTGGACGCGTGGATACCCAGCGCAAACGCTCATGACTAGCCAAAAAGAAAGGCGCCGAGCGGCGCCTTTACTTCATGGAGAATAGATGACGGCATCAGAGAGCCGGATGCGTCGTCGTTACTGAACGGCCTCGAAAAATTGCTCACCTGGCTCGAAATCACCGTCCATGTTCACGAGTTGATTATTATCATCGAATGAAAGCACCAGATCTTTTTGTGTTGGCGCCTCATGGCCAGGTTGTTGCCATTGCACAAAATACCAAGTGTTAGGGTAACCTGATTCCACCAACATTGGGGGGCCGAGAAGGAACTTAACCTGCTCTTTGGTCATGCCAAATTTCAAGGCGTCGACGGCCTTTTCTTCAATGTAATTACCTTGGTTTATATCCACGCGATAAACCAGCTTTTCGGCATAAGAGCAGCCCATCATGGCAATCGCCATCAGAGAGGCAACGGCGGCTTTAGTCCAACCCATAGTTAATATCTTCACTGTCTTGTTTGATGGCAAATCATGTCTGTCGGTGACTATGTGTAGTCTGCGACGGATGCGTCCCGAGTATAATGAAGCAGGGAATATATGTAAAAAATCTGCTAACGACCAGCGTTTGGACGGTGATAATGTGAAAAAGTTCGACGTGTGTAAGGAAATAACCGAGAAAAGCAGAGCTAGTGCACTTTTCTCGGTCTGAATGCCACATTCAGCGCTGTTTTGACTTGGTAGAATCAAGCGGCTACTAGAAGATCTTCCGCGTTTGCCAGGGTGCGATCAGTGATCTCACTGCCACCCAGCAATCGCGCAAGTTCACTAATTCTTGCCTTGTAGTCGAGCGGATACATACGGGTCGTGGTGCTGCCTTTGTCAGTATCTTTGGCTACAAACATCTGCTGATGACCACAGCCTGCGACTTGTGGCAGATGGGTCACACACATCACTTGCGTGGAGTCGCCAAGTTGACGTAAAAGTTTGCCCACAATCGCAGCGGTTGGCCCACTGATCCCCACATCGACTTCATCAAAGATCAGGCTAGGGGTTTCTACTTTTTGGGCGGTGATCACTTGAATGGCCAGCGAGATCCGAGACAGCTCGCCGCCGGATGCAACCTTCGCCAGTGGTTGTAAAGGCTGACCTGGGTTCGTCGACACAAGAAATGCCACCGCATCTCCGCCTAGTGGGCTGAGGTGGGTCTCCGCTTTATTTTCGACTTGGATCTCGAAGCTACCATGTTCCATGCTCAGCTGGTGCATGCTTTGCGTGATCAGTTTGTTCAACTCTTTGGCATAGCGACGACGGCTCTTGCTCAGCTTTTCAGCGGTGTCGAGACAGTCAGCAAACTGCTTGTCCACATCTGCTTGCAACTGCTCAATCGCCTCATCGTTATGTCCCAGTTTCTCCAACTCTTGAATCAATTGTTGATGCGTCTCATATAATGCATCGGGTTGAACCTGATGTTTACGCGCCAAACTCATGATAGTGCTCATGCGCTGATCTAGATACTGGAGGCGTTGAGGATCCATATCGAGTTGGTCAAGATAGCTACTCACTTCTTGGCTCGTCTCTTGGGTTTGGATCCGCGCCTCTTCGAGCATTTCAGCGAGCGGTGAGAAGTGACTATCTAGTGCAGCCAGCTCACTTAAGCGCTGCTGGGCCGCCGTCAGTAAGCTCAATGTGTTGGTCTCTTCGCCATCACTGAGTAAATCCACCACCGCCTGACTGGTCATGGCGATATCGCCACTGTTTGACAAGCGCTTGTGTTCTTCTTCGATTTGTTGGTATTCCTCTTCACCCAATGCGAGTTCATTGAGCTCACCTACTTGATATTCCAAAAGTTGTTGCTGAGCGTCGATGTCATCTTTTTTCTTGATCAGTGCTTTTAGCTCATTTTTAGTACGGCGCCAACGCTGATAGCGTGTCGCCATTTTGTCCAGCAAGCTTTGGTGGCCAGCGTATTGGTCTAATAACGTAATTTGGTGTTCAGGGCGTAACAGTTGTTGGTGCGCGTGTTGACCATGGATATTTATCAACAGCTGCCCCAGCGCTTTTTGCTGTGAGGCAGGTACGGGGTTACCGTTGATATAAGCGCGTGAGCGGCCTTCTTTGGTGATCACTCGCCTTAATATGCAATCATCACCGTCTTCCAGTTCGTTATCTTGCAGCCAGCGACGTGCGGCGCTGTTTTGCTCAAGGGTGAAGCTGGCAGAAATTTCTGCGCGTTTCTCCCCCGGGCGCACCATGTTGGCATCGGCACGATCACCAAGGCACAACCCTAGCGCATCGATAGAAATAGATTTACCCGCCCCGGTTTCACCGGTGATCGCCGTCATGCCTTTACTAAACTCCAGCTCCAAGGATTTAACGATGGCAAAGTTTTGAATGGTTATATCGGCTAACATAGAGAGACACCTGTATCTATCAACAACTGTGTATAGATACAGTATATACTGTTTTTTGATCCAGTGAATACTGTTTGGCAAGAATTGTTGTGAATG
>NZ_MUET01000150.1:0-1553 GCF_001995685.1 Salinivibrio sp. IB282
GAGTTTGAGGCAGCCGATGCTATGTGCTTTAGAATTGCCCACCCGAGAGCAACGCATGGGCATGGTGAGTTTCGTGAGAAGGTAATTCATAGGATTAAAGCTTGTGCAGCAGGTTAATAATTCGCATAACAAAGCATTGCAGCGGACAAGCCGCTGAATGCGGCGTTAGGTTTACAGGAAGTTTTAATCATATGTATAAATTTGGTCGTTGTATAAAAATATTTTTTCTTGTTCCCACGCTCCCGCGTGGAAATGCATATCTAGCGCTTATTCAAACACAAACAGCACCATAACTTGTGTAACATTACGCTGGCTAGGGCTTTTTCGCTAAAAGTATTGACGCTGTCCGTGAGACTTAGAACAGAGAATAATGACTGCTCGGTGATCTTGCAGCGAAGCCTACCTATGATTCAAAACCCTATATACATTCCCACGCAGGAGCGTGGGAACGAGTTAAAAAAGAAATGAGAGGAAAATTTTATGATAACCTTCAGAGAGCTGATTTCCTTAAAAACAAATATTGTTGATGGTAAAAAAGTCAAGTATGTTAGACATAAGGATAGCCGTTCAGAGTACAAAGATATTATTAAAGATGTAGATAAGCTGATATCATATCAAAAAGAACAGTCAAATCCTGTATTCAGTAATTGTGATTATATTTTATCCTTCGTAGGTCAAGAAGGTACAAAGGCTCTTTTTTTAGGGATCTTTAAGGTAGAAGGAGTTGAAGAGAGAAATGGTAAATATCATTACGACCTTAAAGCTTTGAACGAATTGTCCTCTTTCAAAGATAGAGTTGTTATCGATTGGGGCGACGCTACGCGAAATTGGCATCAATGGTTCGATAAGAACGAGAAGTTCGTAGTGGAAATACTACCGGAAGGATATTTGGGTGATTTTCCCGGGCTATTAAATATTGTTTTAGAGTTTAATGAATTAGAAAAGCTTGTTAGGAACCCAAATGCTAACTTGACTTGGTATCATCGATTGTCATCTATCAATGCAATATATATGATTCTTGATGAAGAAAATGGAAATCAGTATATAGGATCTGCTTGTGGTAATCTTGGTTTGTGGCAACGCTGGAGTGAATATGTAAAAACTAAGCACGGGAATAATAAATCCCTCATAGAGTTATATAGAAACAATAAGGATTGCTATAAGAACTTTACGTTTTCAGTTCTACAGACTTTACCTAGCAATGTTGGCAAAGGTGAAATAGAAAAGCTAGAAAACTTATATAAGAAAAAATTTGGAACGAAATCTTTTGGTTTAAATGAAAATTAATAGGAAAATAAAATGGAGATCCTGCTAGAGTCTATTCATTTTATTTCTCGTTCCCACGCTCCCGCGTGGGAATGCATATCTAGCTTTTATTCAAACACAAACAGCACCATAACCTGAGTAACACTGCGCTCGGCAGGACATTGAATCTGTTTACTTGCTGCCAATGATCTAAAAGTATTGGCGGTGTCTGGAGACGCAGAAGTACGGAGTTAGTTAAGTTCGGTGATATTATGACGAACCCTGCCTATGATTCAAAATCTATATAC
>NZ_MUET01000151.1:0-1485 GCF_001995685.1 Salinivibrio sp. IB282
AAGTTTGAAGACAGAATGGGTACCGACTTATGGTTACCGTTCATTTTCGCAGGCTCAAGCGCATATACTGAAATATTTAATCGGGTATTACAGCCAACTTAGGCCACATCAGCATAATAGCGGTATGAGTCCGAACCTGGCAGAGGAAAAATACTGGATTAACTATAAACCGGTGGCCAGTTTTTCTTGACCACTACACATCAACGGCTGTCCATGCCAATAATACCATTACCTTTAAGGGTGAAGTCACAGACCAAACCTGCTCTGTAACGGTAAACGATAATACCGCTAATCCGGTCGTGCTTTTGTCATCGGTTGCTGCCGCTGAGCTGGCCAATGCAGGAGATACAGCAGGTCAGAAAATGTTTACCGTGGGGGTTACTGGGTGCACCGCACCAGGAGCGGATACGCAGATCACAACCAAATTTGTGGGCAATAACGTGACAGGCGCCGGTAACTTGGGCAACACGGGCGATGCAACCAATGTGGCATTGCAACTGCTGGATAATTCGCTACAGCCTGTGGATTTAACCTCGGAAGCTGCGCTCGAGGGTCTAGTGCTGGCTGAGGGCACGACTTCGGCCAAGACTGAATACGGCGTGCAGTATATTAGCGAAGAGGGCGGGGCAACCGCAGGTGAAGTGTTTGCTTCCGTTCAGTATGCCATTACGTATAACTGATCAATGGTCTACTGGATGGTTTCGATAGCTATCATTTTGATAGCTATAAATAGCTGACCAGTACATACCGGTTATTGTTTAGTTGTTGATATTCAAGCTTGGTAATAGGGCTTGTGCGTAAAGATTGGCGCGTGGTTGATGGCGATGTATTTCGAGAGGTGGGATCATCAGCCGTTACCTTGATGTTAGTGGCATTGGCTGGCACGTCGCATCGAAGCTGATGATTGTGCAGATCGCAGGTGCTTTCAACCACGCTCCCTCCAAAGACAAGGATGCCTTGCCCAGCTGTCTCTTCGGCAAGGCTGTAGGTGCTGAAGGTATTGAGCAGGGCGACTACGCCGATTATAAGTGGTGTTTTCATKGTGTGTCTCCTTGGTTGTCGCTAGCAGCAGGCATTTGGCAATCTATAAAAATTATAGTCTAGGATTTCAAGACACGATCATCGGTATGGTGAGCGGTTGTGGCTCGCTCGGCAAGGTAACGGTTGAGTTGTGAGGTGAATGATGAAAATAGCGAGTATAAAAAAGATCCTCATCGTGTTGGCTTGTCTTGGCGCAATGTGGCCTGTGATGCACGCGTCCGCGTCTGTGGTATTAAAAAATACGCGTGTGATTTATCCCGCGAATAATGATGCGCATACCATTGAATTTACCAACACGGATCCACATCCGAATATTGTTCAGTTGTGGATTGATGCCGGTGATGAGCAGTCGACACCTAAGACGGCGGATGCGCCGTTTGTGATCATGCCACCTATCTTTAAAGTGAACGCGAACACCAGTCAGTCAGCGCGGTTAATGTACAC
>NZ_MUET01000152.1:0-1310 GCF_001995685.1 Salinivibrio sp. IB282
CTCAGGTCTTGGCCGGCCACGCTGACATCGTTGCCGCTCACGGTGATGTCGTTCGCGTCCACGGTGACGCTGCCACCCTGGCCGTCGGTGATCACGATGCTGTTGAGGGTCGCGTCATCTTCCACCGTGCCGGTGAACGTGACGTCGCTTTGTTCGCTGTCGTTGATCAGGCCATCGTCGAACGCGATGCTGTTGCTGCCATCACCGGTGTCTGGGGCCGCCGTATCCAACGTCGCGGTGTCATCCACGCTGCCCTGGTTTCCGGCTTCATCGGTCACCGTCATGGTCACGGTCAGATCGCCGTCGGCCAGGAYGCTGACGTCTTGGCCGATCACRGTGACATTACCGTCTGTGTCGGTACTGATATCGCCTTCCGCCACAGTGATGCTGCTACCGTCAGTGTCAGTGATCACGATGCTGTCTATCGCCGCACCGTCTTCCACCGTGCCGSTGAACGTGACGTCGCTTTGTTCGCTGTCGTTGATCAGGCCATCGTCGAACGCGATGCTGTTGCTGCCATCACCGGTGTCTGGGGCCGCCGTATCCAACGTCGCGGTGTCATCCACGCTGCCCTGGTTKCCGGCTTCATCGGTCACCGTCATGGTCACCGTCAACTCGCCATCGGCCAGGCTGCTCAGGTCTTGGGCGTCCACGCTGACATCGTTGCCGCTCACGCTGGTGTCGTTCGCATCCACGGTGACGCTGCCACCCTGGCCGTCGGTGATCACGATGCTGTCTATCGCCGCACCGTCTTCCACCGTGCCGCTGAAGGTCACGGCGGTTTGTTCGCTCTCGTTGATCAGGTTATCGGCATCGTCGAACGCGATGCGGTTGCTGCTATCGCCACCTTCGCCTGGGGCCGCCGTATCCAGCGTCGCGGTTTCTGTGTCGCTCGCTGAGTTGCCCGCGCTGTCCGTCACGGATGCAACCACGGTGATGTCGCCATCGGCAAAATCGCTTAGATCTACACCTTCCAAGCTCCACTCACCGTCGGTAACTGTCGCAGTCCCCACTTCAGTACCATCTACAGTGATAGTCACGGTTTGGTTGTCCTCAATACCATTCGTACTACCACTGATGGTCACATTATCAGCTTCATTAGYATTAATCTGGTTGTCCCCAGTGATATCGGCAATGCTGATGCTACCAGCTTGGGTATTCACCGTATGCTCTGATGAGCCAGTGCTCTCTACCGTATTGCCCGCGTCATCCGACGAGCTCACGACCACCTCGAACTCGGTGTCCGCCGCCAGGTCGCTGCCGGCCACGTCCACGCTCCACTCGCCGTTTTCATCCACGGTGGTGGTGTA
>NZ_MUET01000153.1:0-1299 GCF_001995685.1 Salinivibrio sp. IB282
TCATAACAGTGTCTCGATGCAATAAGGCGGCAATGGTGAGCACTTTTGCTGTTGAGGTCAAGTCAATGACGGTAAAGGGAACTCTTAACCAGGCTGAAGGTCTGACCTCCAACCTGTGTAAAATTTCGGTGGGTTCACTTTGAATCCTTTGTTGACTGCGTAGAATGGCGCGGTTTTTACTCGATATAATGGAAGAAAGTGCAGACAGTTAACGATCCTTATCAAGAGATTCGTCCTTATCATGACGACGAAGTTCCCAGTGCAATTCAGCGACTCATCCAAGATGACGAGTTTATCAATGCGATTCTATCTTATCGCTATCCGCATGCGTCTGGCCCGCTTGGTTGGCTTTTAAAGCCTGCTCTTAAATTGTATCTAACTAAAAAGTGGAGCAATATTAAAACAGTGCAGGATGTCCAACTGCATGTCGCCAGCTATATGCGCAAGATGATTAAAACAACCTGTGATAAAGTCACGGTCTCTGGCGTAGAAAAACTGGATCCGAATAAAGCCTACCTATTTGTCTCCAATCACAGAGACATTGCGATGGATCCCGCGTTAGTAAACTGGTGCTTGCACCAACAGGGGCTCGATACAGTGAGAATCGCTATCGGTGATAACCTGTTACGTAAACCGTGTGCGACTGAGCTGATGAAGCTTAACAAAAGCTTTATTGTCAAACGCTCAGCCAAAGCACCACGTGAAATGATGAAGTCATTATCACAGTTATCGGGTTATTTGCGCTTATCCCTCGATGAGGGTCAGTCGATCTGGATTGCTCAGCGAGAGGGGCGAGCCAAGACGGGCCAAGATGTCACGGATCCGGCAATCTTAAAAATGTTCTTCATGGAAGGGCGAAAACGCAAGCAAGACTTTGACAGCTATATGGAAGCGCTTAATGTGGTGCCTGTCGCCATCTCCTACCAAAACGATCCATGCGATCTGGACAAAGCAACTGAATTAGACGCGGTCAACCGCCTTGGCGCCTACGAAAAAAGCGAGTTTGAAGACATTCAAACCATCGTGAAAGGGATTGTCGGTGACAAACGGCATGTGCACGTGGCCTTTGGTGAGCCTGTGACCCTGTCACAAGACACACCCGAGTCAATGGCCGCAAAAATTGATGCGCAAATCCACCAGTTATACCGTTTATACCCGGCTAATTATATTGCCGCTGGGGTAGAACATGACAGTGTCACGCCAGCTGAGCAGCGCCTCTATGAGCAGAAGCTTGCCCAGGCCCCCGAAGCGGCGCGTGACTATTTGCGTGAAATGTACGCTAACCCTGTGCTCAATCAG
>NZ_MUET01000154.1:0-1286 GCF_001995685.1 Salinivibrio sp. IB282
GTGTAGCGTACGCATAACGCGATCGTAGCTATTTTTCGGTGTCATTTGTTCCCGCTCCCAATTACTAATCCAGCACAGTATATAAGGTGAACGGCAATATAGAAGCTGTTCACCTTGAACATGATGTTCGAATAATTCTAACGAACTCTGTGCGGTGTTACGACTCGTTAGCGGTCCAGCTTAGGCTTAATGAGACAGAGTCGGCAAATCTGAGTGCATGCGGCTTATCAATGGTCACTTGTGCGTAGCGCACCCAGTGATGATCACGTGTAATCTCTAAAACACCCGCAACCAGCTTTTCGAGTAAGAGAAAACGTCCGTTCTCAACATAGTCAATAATCGCTTTGGTTATATCTTTGTAATTGAGTGCATCATCAACGTTGTCTTCTTCACACGCCTTGTGGCCTGGATAATGAATCTCGACATTGATGACTACGTCTTGTTTTTTCTCCTGCTCGTCAGGATTAAACCCAATGTAAGTACGTAGGCGCAGGTTGGTTATTTTAATCACAGCGTCGTTCATAGTCGTTTCCTGGTCACGAAAGTTAGATAAGATGGCGGCCGCCATCAAGTTTGATGGATTGGCCAGTCATATGTTGACTCGCAAGGATAAATTCGCATGCATTCACCACTTCTTGCTCACCGGGGACCGATCTTAATAGTGACTTACGGCGTGCTTTTTCTCGATAGGCTTCATCATCGCCATCATTAAACATGATTAATGCTGGTGAAATACTGTTCACTTTAATTGATGGTGCCATTTTCTGTGCAAGCGAGAGGGTAAGATTTTCGAGCGCAGCTTTGCTGGTGGCATAAGCGGTGTGTTTGGCACTACCTTTTTGCGCGACATAATCGGTGAGATGGATAATATCACCCTGTTGCATCCAGCGGGGCGCGACCATATTGATGAGATAAGGTGTTTTTGCATGGATTTGCATCATGTTATCAAACAGCGATGCAATATCTTGGCTGTGTTTCTCACTGTCCCAAGATGACGCATTGTGGATCAATGTATCGAAAGTGGGATTTAAAGCATCAATGCGGTCAATGAAGGAATAAACGCCCTCATCCGTTGAGAAGTCTGCGTGCAAACAACGCGCGCCCCGCGCTCTTAAATCGGCCACTTGAGGGCGCTCGGTACGATAAGATAACGTTACCTGGTGACCCTGATTGAGAAAGTGGCAGGCGAGTGCGTAGCCAATGCGCTGTCCGGCGCCGGTAATCAATATATGCTTTGTTGTCACGCGTGTTCCTTTGCATTTATGTATGGATGGCATCAATAACAA
>NZ_MUET01000155.1:0-1864 GCF_001995685.1 Salinivibrio sp. IB282
GCCCTGGTTGCCGGCTTCATCGGTCACCGTCATGGTCACSGTCARCTCGCCATCGGCCAGGCTGCTCAGGTCTTGGGCGTCCACGCTGACATCGTTGCCGCTCACGCTGATGTCGTTCGCATCCACGGTGATGTCGGCCGTGTTGGCGTCGCCGTCGCTGATCACGATGCTGTCTATCGCCGCACCGTCTTCCACCGTGCCGCTGAAGGTCACGGMGGTTTGTTCGCTSTCGTTGATCAGGTYATCGGCATCGTCGAACGCGATGCGGTTGCTGCTATCGCCACCTTCGCCTGGGGCCGCCGTATCYAGCGTCGCGGTGTCATCCACGCTGCCCTGGTTGCCGGCTTCATCGGTCACCGTCATGGTCACSGTCARCTCGCCATCGGCCAGGCTGCTCAGGTCTTGGGCGTCCACGCTGAAATCGTTGCCGCTCACGCTGGTGTCGTTCGCATCCACGGTGACGCTGCCACCCTGGCCGTCGGTGATCACGATGCTGTCTATCGCCGCACCGTCTTCCACCTTGCCGCTGAAGGTCACGGAGGTTTGTTCGCTCTCGTTGATCAGGTCATCGGCATCGTCGAACGCGATGCTGTTGCTGCTATCGCCACCTTCGCCTGGGGCCGCCGTATCYAGCGTCGCGGTGTCATCCACGCTGCCCTGGTTGCCGGCTTCATCGGTCACCGTCATGGTCACGGTCAGCTCGCCATCGGCCAGGATGCTGACGTCTTGGCCGATCACGGTGACATTACCGTCTGTGTCGGTACTGATATCGCCTTCCGCCACAGTGATGCTGCTACCGTCAGTGTCAGTGATCACAATGCTGTCGACCGTCGCACCGTCTTCCACGGCGCCGGTGAAGGTCACGGAGGTTTGTTCGCTCTCGTTGATCAGGCTATCGGCATCGTCGAACGCGATGCTGTTGCTGCCATCACCGGTGTCTGGGGCCGCCGTATCCAACGTCGCGGTGTCATCCACGCTGCCCTGGTTGCCGGCTTCATCGGTCACCGTCATGGTCACGGTCAGCTCGCCATCGGCCAGGCTGCTCACGTCTTGGCCGTCCACGCTGACATCTGGTTGCCGGCTTCATCGGTCACCGTCATGGTCACGGTCAGCTCGCCATCGGCCAGGCTGCTCAGGTCTTGGGCGTCCACGCTGACATCGTTGCCGCTCACGCTGATGTCGTTCGCATCCACGGTGATGTCGGCCGTGTTGGCGTCGCCGTCGCTGATCACGATGCTGTCGATCGACGCACCGTCTTCCACCGTGCCGGTGAACTCGACGTCGTCTTGTTCGTTGTCGTTGATCAGGCCATCGGCATCGTCGAACGCGATGCTGTTGCTGCTATCGCTGCCTTCGCCTGGGGCCGCCGTATCCAACGTCGCGGTGTCATCCACGCTGCCCTGGTTGCCGGCTTCATCGGTCACCGTCATGGTCACGGTCAGCTCGCCATCGGCCAGGCTGCTCASGTCTTGGCYGATCACRGTGACATTACCGTCTGTGTCGGTACTGATATCGCCTTCCGCCACAGTGATGCTGCTACCGTCAATGTCAGTGATCACGATGCTGTCTATCGCCGCACCGTCTTCCACCGTGCCGCTGAAGGTCACGGAGGTTTGTTCGCTCTCGTTGATCAGGCCATCGTCGAACGCGATGCTGTTGCTGCCATCACCGGTGTCTGGGGCCGCCGTATCCAACGTCGCGGTGTCATCCACGCTGCCCTGGTTGCCGGCTTCATCGGTCACCGTCATGGTCACCGTCAACTCGCCATCGGCCAGGCTGCTCAGGTCTTGGCCTGTGACCGTTACCTTGCCATTACCATCCACGCTAATGTCGCCACTATCGACAGTGATGCTTCCTCCTGGAT
>NZ_MUET01000156.1:0-1022 GCF_001995685.1 Salinivibrio sp. IB282
GACTCACACATATCGCAATTGGTACCCTAGGGTTCTGCTTTTAACATAAGCAGGCTATTTACTCCGAGGACTCACACATATCGCAATTGGTACCCTAGGGTTCTGCTTTTAACATAAGCAGGCTATTTACTCCGAGCCTAAACGCAAAAAACCCAGCTTTTCAGCTAGGGTTTCTAAGTAGTGGCGGAGGGCCGGGGTTGCGGACAATGGGCAGGCCACCCTGCGGGACTCATTCGCCCGCAGGGCGAACCTGGCCAATAACAAAAAACCCTACTAAATTTAGCAGGGTTTCTAAGTAGTGGCGGAGTGGACGGGAGTCAACGCGCACTGCAAGTGCCGCGACCAAGACGTCTGGCTCAGGGGAGCTTAAATGCAAAAAACCCCAGCTTATCAGCTAGGGTTTCTAAAGTAGTGGCGGAGTGGACGGGACTCGAACCCGCGACCCCCGGCGTGACAGGCCGGTATTCTAACCAACTGAACTACCACTCCGCACCAATTCTTTCTCATCAAAGTCTTACATATCATTGCCTTGATGCTTAAATGTTTGCTAACTAAAGCCCAATATTAAGCTCTAATTAGATTATCTTGTTTGATGCGATGAGGATTTTGAATCGAGACGCGCAGTGTATGCCAATACATGAGCATCGCAGATATCAAAAGCATCGAGCTATCAAAAAGATAAGCAATGAGAGCCTGGCGATGTCCTACTCTCACATGGGGAGACCCCACACTACCATCGGCGCTGCTTCGTTTCACTACTGAGTTCGGCATGGAATCAGGTGGGTCCAAAGCGCTATGGTCGCCAAGCAAAATTTGTGTGTCTTCACTTTTCAGTCAAAACACGTATCTAGAAAGCTGTTTCGTTCTCGCCACAATCAACTGGCTTATTTTAAGTCCAACCCAAAACCGCTTGGGTGTTGTATGGTTAAGCCTCACGGGCCATTAGTACAGGTTAGCTCAACGCCTCACAGCGCTTACACACCCTGCCTATCAACGTCGTCGTCTACGACAACCCTTTAGAG
>NZ_MUET01000016.1:0-49400 GCF_001995685.1 Salinivibrio sp. IB282
GTCTGGCTTCGTTGATACACCGTCTAAGCGGGTTGTACTCAAAAAAGAAACGGCATCGCATGATTGGCCCGCTCGGAGGCAGCGCATTGACTTACAAGCCTTGAAGGCCCAATTGCCAACGCTTAATCCGCAGTGGCTGATACGGACAGAAAAACTGGTGGATGTGACCACGCCGAGCACAGATGCCTTGGCGCAAGCTGGGGTGACGCCAGTGTGGCAGCCGGTGGTGATGCCGCCAGCAAAACATTATGGCTATGCTTTGCAATGGGCATTGATGGCGCTCGCGGTCAGTATTGGCGCAGGTATTTGGTGGTACAAAACAAAACAGAGGGAAGCGATGTGAAAGGACGCATGACGCTGGTGGCATTGATTGGCATTTTTGTCCTGCCCGTGGTGGTGGCGAAATTGGTGCTGGAGAAAAGCTGGTATGAAAAAGGGGTCACCAATTACGGACAGTTTCTCTCTGAGCCAGCGACCCTAAATTGGTTACCCGAACAAGGCCAGTGGCGGTTGATTTATCGGGTGCCAGAGCAATGTGATTCTGTGTGTGAACAAGCGCTGTTTCAGTTAACACAAATTCCCATTGCGGTAGGCAAAGAGCGAGACCGGGTCAGTAGCGTGGCACTGATGAGCACCGCCCAGAAAGCGCCGGAGGTACTGACACGGCAAACCCTGACGACGGAGCAGGCGCAGGCATGGCAGCAGCAAGCGTTTGATAAAAATACCATTTATCTTAGCGACCCGATGAACAATGTGGTGCTGGCGTATCCAGTCAGTGACGATAAAACCCAGTGGGTGGCGCAAGGTAAAGGCTTATTGCGCGATCTCAAACGGCTTCTCAAGTTGTCTAAGGTAGGCTGATTATGGCAACGCGTCGCTACCAACTCGCCGTCTTATCGACACTGATGCTAGCCGTGCTGGTGGTTGGGCTCGGCGCGTATACCCGCCTGACTGAAGCGGGGCTGGGCTGCCCAGACTGGCCCGGCTGCTATGGCCATTTAGGAGTGCCGGCCAGTGACAGCGCGCAATCGGTCGCCATGTCGCGCTTCCCAGATGCGCCGCTCGATATCAATAAAGCGTGGAATGAAATGCTGCACCGCTACGTGGCCGGCACCCTAGGGCTGGCGATTTTTGCGTTGGCCTGGATCAGCTGGCGACGTCCTGACTATCAGGTGTTGCGACCGCTGACCACCTTGCTCAGTGTGGTGGTCATCGCGCAAGCCGCCCTAGGGATGTGGACGGTGACCCTAAGTTTAATGCCGGTGGTGGTAATGGCGCACTTACTCGGTGGTTTCACCACGGTATGCTTGCTGGTTTGGCTGGCGGTGGCAACAGGCGCGCTCCGATTGCCGGCAATTGCAATGTCGTCATCCGCGCGCCGCGTGGGCACTTTAGCTTTGGTGGCGGTGATTGTTCAAATCGGGCTCGGCGGTTGGACCTCCGCCAACTATGCCGCCACTGTCTGCACCCAGCTACCTATCTGCGAAAGCCCTTGGTGGCAGCTTTTCACCCCTTCCGCCTTTCATCCTGTCAGTCCGCTTAGCGACACCTATCAGTTTGGCGTGCTGAACCATGCCGAGCGGGTGACCATCCATGCCACCCACCGTCTTGGCGCCATGGTGGTCACCGCATTAGTGCTCGCTTGGGCATGGATGCTGTGGCGTGCTGGGGGGCGCGCGCTGGCAATGACGGTGAGTGGTGTGTTGGCGATTCAAATTACGCTGGGGGTGACCAATGTGGTTGCGCTACTGCCGCTGAGTGTGGCGGTGGCGCATAACCTCGGTGGATTGTCGCTATTGGCCACATTACTCCTCACCCGATTTTTATGTCTTTCACCGTCGACCCGACAAGGAGCCCGTGATGGCACAGTTTCAACGTACCGCTAGTGTTTCGACGCCTGCTGGCGCCAGTTGGCGAGATTATTATGAGCTGACCAAGCCGCGCGTGGTCGCTATGTTGCTTCTCACCGCGCTGGTGGGTATGTGTTTAGCCACTCCCGGCTGGCCACCTTGGTCGGCCGTATTGGTAGGGTTATTTGGCATTGGCGCGCAAGCCAGTGCCGCGGCGGTGTTTAATCACGTGATCGACTGGAAAATTGACACGAAAATGCAGCGCACCCGCCATCGCCCCGTTGCCGAGGGACGAGTCACTCAAGGCGCCGCGTTGGCCTTTGCGGTAGGGCTGATGGTGAGCGGTTTTATCGCCTGTTGGTGGCTGAACCCGCTCACGGCTTGGCTAACGTTTGCTAGCCTGGTCGGGTATGCGTTGGTGTATACCCAGTGGCTTAAACCCGCGACCCCGCAAAATATCGTGATTGGTGGTTTGGCYGGTGCAATGCCACCACTACTAGGCTGGACCGCGGTGACCGGAGAGCTTCACGCGCATGCGTTGCTGTTGGTGATGATCATTTTTACCTGGACGCCGCCTCACTTTTGGGCGTTAGCGATACATCGTCGCCATGATTATGCCAAAGCCGATGTGCCAATGCTGCCGGTCACTCACGGGGTAGGGTTTACCCAAACCATGGTGTTGCTTTATACCCTACTGCTGGTCATCGTGGGCATTTTTCCTTGGCTGACTGGAATGAGTGGTTGGCTGTATCTGGTAGGGGCGACCACGCTAAACCTGGTCTTTGTTGGCTATGCGTGGCGACTGAAAACCCAGTCGCAAAAAGGCATCGCGTGGCAGACCTTTAAGTTCTCGATATGGCATATCTTCGCGACCTTTTTGGTGCTGCTTGCCGACCACGCGTTGCGCTATTGAGTTGCGCTATGGGAGGGACTATTTTAGCCCTTTTGCCGACAGCACGGTGGCTTTGTCGGCGACAAACGAGACTTTGATGTGTTGACCATCGCCACCCCATACACAGTGGGTCAATCCCATGGTGTCGTCGCATTGGCTTGGCTCGCCAATGTGGCTCACAACCACGTCATAGCTCATGCCGACTTCAAGTTGATCATAGTTTTGCTTGGTGACTTTCGAGCAGCCCGCGAGTAATACCACCAACACACAAGCAAAAAATACACGCATAACCCTTCCTTATTCATTCAGTGATGAGGGCAGTTGACGCAGTGTAACTGACGCAGTGTAACTGACGCAGTGTAACTGACGCAGTGTAACTGACGCAGTGTAACTGRCGCAGTGCAACTGGCGCAGTGCAACTGGCGCAGTGCAACTGGCGCAGTGCAACTGGCGCAGTGTAACTGGCGCAGTGCAACTGACCCAGTGTAACTGGCGCAGTGAGGCTGCCGCTCGTCGATGAGATTGCTGCAATGGTACACTGCTGCACCCATCAGGGCTACCCAAGGATGTGAGCGCTTGTCGGTGCAATCATGTTCTTTATCAAAAATAGATTACCTCCCTCACTCAGTGTGGGTTCTTTAAGATTCAAAACGAGGCAGTATGTGGCAGTCTTTAACCCAGCGTGAACTTCACTGGCGCGTTTTATCGCTGGCTTTACCCATGGTGATCTCCAACATTACCGTCCCCTTGTTAGGGCTCGTGGATGCCGCGGTGATCGGCCATTTGGAGCATGCGTGGTATCTAGGTGGCGTGGCGGTTGGCAGCACCATGATTAATGTCACCTTTTGGTTGTTGGGCTTTTTGCGCATGGCGACCACCGGGTTTACCGCGCAAGCCTATGGCGCGAATGATAACCGTGAGCTGGCAGCGACCTTTGTGCGTGGCGCGACCTTAGCGGGTCTGTTGGCTACGCTATTAATCGCACTGCATGTGCCCATTTTAGAGGGGGTCATGCACTTTAGTGACGCCAGTGCTGAAGTCAAACATTACGCGAGCCAGTATTTCTCCATTCGGATCTTTAGTGCGCCAGCGACCTTGATGAACTTGGTGGTCATGGGCTGGCTACTAGGGGCGCAAAATGCGCGTCAGCCGATGTGGCTGCTGATTGTGGTTAATAGTGCCAATATTATCCTTGATTTGCTGTTTGTAGTGGGTCTCGATATGAAAGTCGAGGGGGCCGCGGCGGCGAGTGTGGTTGCCGATTATCTCGGCCTCATGCTGGGGCTCTATTTTGTTAAAGGCATCTGGCAATCGCGCCAGTTACCGACCGTTCGGTCGGTGTTTGAGCGCGGGCTGACTGGGATGAGCCGTTTGCTAAAGCTTAATCGAGACATCTTTTTGCGCAGCCTTAGTTTGCAGTTGGCGTTTACTTTTATGACCTTCCAAGGGGCTACGCTTGGTGACGAGATTGTGGCCGCCAATGCGGTCTTGATGAGCTTTCTGATGCTGATTTCCTTTGCGATGGACGGCTTTGCTTATGCGATGGAGGCGATGGTGGGTAAAGCGGTTGGCGCGCAGAGCAAGTCTGCGTTGTTGGTGTCACTGATAGGCAGCACTTTTTGGTCGTTGGTGATTTGCTTGGCGATCACGCTGGCGTTTGGCCTGGCAGGCCATCACATCATTGCGCTGATTTCCGATATTGAGGCGGTGCGTGACCAAGCGGCGCGTTATTTACCTTGGCTGGTGGCCATGCCTTTGGTGTCGATGTGGTGCTTTTTGCTCGACGGTATCTTTATTGGCGCGACGCGGGGTAAAGACATGCGCAATGGGATGTTTGTCGCCACTGCAGGTTTTTTTGCTGCCTGGTGGCTAGCGCAAGGATGGGGCAATCACGCATTGTGGTTAGCGATGCTTACTTTTATGGCGCTAAGAGGGCTCAGCCTCGCGGTGTGCTTTGTATACCACTGGCGACGAGATAGCTTTTTTGATGTCACCCGCTGAGTCCTATCAACCAAAAAAAACAGGCCAGTTGGCCTGTTTTTGCGATAAGAGACGGCGTTTATTAGTAGTAAGAATGATCGCCACGGGCGTGCTCGGTGACATCACGCACGCCGTTTAACTCGCCGCTGAACTCAGCCAGCAACTGCTTTTCGATCCCTTCTTTTAAGGTCACGTCTACCATTGAGCAACCATTACAACCGCCACCGAATTGCAAAATCGCCACCGCGTCATCGGTGATTTCAATCAAGTTCACATGGCCGCCATGGCTGGCAAGCTGTGGGTTAACTTGGCTTTGAATCACGTAATCAACCCGCTCCATCAAAGGCGCATCGGAGGCCACTTTCCGCATTTTCGCATTCGGTGCTTTCAGCGTCAGCTGTGAGCCCATTTTATCGGTGACAAAGTCGATTTCCGCTTCGTCTAAAAAGGGCAGGCTCATCTCATCGATAAAGGCCGAAAAGCCGTTAAATTTGAGTTCGGTATCGCTGCCTTCTATCGCTTCGGGTGGGCAATAAGAAACACCGCACTCGGCGTTTGGCGTGCCTGGGTTAACCACAAACACGCGAATATTGGTGCCCTCGGGCTGTTGCTCAAGCAGCTTTACAAAGTGGCTTTGTGCATTTTCTGAAATATTGACTTCTGACACGACAAATACCTGACTAATCCAGTGTGTTTTATACAGTGTACTCCGGTTTGCGTTGGCTATCACCCCTTGAAGCATGTGGCTACTTTATGAGCATGGATAGCACGCTTTCCGTTAGGGTAGATCGGTACGTGCCAAACAGTAAATATCGATCGTTTCTGCTCCCGCACGGCGTAATAATCGGCACAGCTGCGACACCGTTTGTCCGGTTGTTACCACGTCGTCAATGATAGCCACATGCGAACCTGGCAGCTCGCCGCTGATCGCAAACGCATGTTTCAGGTTAGAGAGCCGCGCCTGTCGGCTTAAACCTTGTTGTGGCGCAGTATGGCGATGTCGGACTAAAACGTTATCGACGACGTGAGTATCCAGGTAGTCGGCCAGTGCCCAGGCTAAATGCCCGCTTTGATTAAAGCCGCGCTGCCAGCGGCGCCGCCAATGGAGTGGAACAGGCAGCAATACGGGGGCGGGGTGATGGATGCGTTCACTTAACTGGCGGGCAAAAGGTATCGCCAATTCAAAGGCCTGTTGGTATTTAAATGCATGGATAAGCTGCGGCAGCGGATCCTCGTAGGCACTGATCGCGACCAAGCGGTCCCATGCTGGAGGGTGGCTAAGGCAGACACCACAGCGTGCTTGTGGGGTTGGGACCGGCAGGCCGCAACATTGGCATAGACAATAAGAGTAGTGCGCATCCCAGCAAGCGGCACAGCATAAAGCCGGGGTGGCACTCTCGGGTGCGGCATCCAATGACAAGTGGCAAACCGGACACTGAGAGGGCAAGAGTTTGCCTCTCCAGTGGGTGAGTAAACGCGTGAAGCGCCGTGGTGTGATTGCTGATATCATAGGCACCTTGATTGAAAAGCAACCAAGGCAGTGTAAAGCATGGCGTTATGTGATTGGCAATCTCACGGGCAAGGTCCCGATCTGGTTCTCATTCATGGCTGGGGAATGAACAGCGCTGTCTGGTCAATGTTGCTCCCTTACTTGACCGCGCACTATCGTGTTCACTGTGTTGACCTGCCGGGTTTTGGTGACAGCGCCCATCAACCGGATCTTGATATCGAGAAACTGGCACAAGTGTTGCTTAAAGAATCACCAGCGCATGCAACTTGGATAGGTTGGTCACTGGGCGGATTAGTGGCAACACAAGCCGCACTGTTATCGCCACAGCGCGTGACTGGATTGGTCACTATCGCCAGCTCACCCAAGTTTGTCGCAGAGCCAGGGTGGCGTGGGATCAAGTCGGCGGTACTCACCGACTTTGCCGACCAGCTTGAGCGTGATTTTTCGCAAACGGTGGAGCGCTTTATGGCGCTACAAGCTATGGGGTCTCCCACGGCGAGAAAAGATGTGAAAGCGCTCAAACAAGCGGTATTTTCGCGCCCGGCGCCCGACCCTCGCGCGTTGGCGGATGGCTTGGCGATGCTGGCAAACACGGATCTGCGCCAGCAGTGTGAGGCGATTTGTGTGCCGTGGCTGCGGTTATACGGGCGGCTAGACGGTTTGGTGCCTGCGTCGGTGGCGGAAGCTGTCTCTGCGTTAGCGCCTCATTCGCAATGTGCGGTATTGGCACACAGTGCTCATGCCCCCTTTGTGACGGAGCCTGACGAAGTGGTGGACAAGCTACTTGCCTTTTTAGGCACAAACTTGCCGCCCAAATAGTGTGCGCTGATCGTTTTTTGGTAGAATTGACTAAATCCTGTCATGGTTCTGCCGATAAGTTAACTATGTCACTTGCTCTGACATTAGGAGAGACCATAATGAACGTAGGTAACGTTGGGCAGTCTCAGGCGTATCATCAACAAACGATGAAGCCAAAAGCGCCGACACAACCGCAACAAAATGCGGACAACGCGGCCAAAGACACGAAAACAGCCAAGGCGGCTGAGACGCTTTCCGCTGCCGAGGCAGCAAAAGAAAGCAAAGATGTGAAAGCAGCGAAAACGCTGAAGGTGTTAAAAAGCCAGAAGATAAATCATCGGTTGAATCCTTTACCTATGGTGCGTTGGGCATGGACCACCCGGACAAAGTGAAAGAAAACGATGATGCGGCCTATGGTGCGGGACAATTTTTGTCTGCGCTGGGCACAATAGGTACCATACTCGCGGTTGTCGTCTAAACTATAAGGAGACGAGGCCGCACTGACAATTAGGCCTTCAGCTGATGTTGGGAGGTAGCATCAGATGAATATATCGCCAGCAAGCGTCAGTATCCCAACTGTCGCGCCATCGGTGAACCCGCCAACTGAACAAGTTGCGCGGGACAATCGCATGCGCGAAAAAATTGTCCCTACCAAGCAAGCCCCAGAGCCAGAACACGGCAAAGCGGCCACCGATCAAGGCAAGCAGCTCGGCCGCTCATCTTGGGATCCGTCACAGCACCCCAACTATTCGCTCGACTACAGTCGCGAGTCCTTGTCCGACGCTGATTACGACGGTGCCAATATTGCTGGGCGTGTTGATGCCATGGCACGTAATGAACCTGGAGAGCAAGCACGCAAAGACAACGGCTACCCCTTGGGGTTGAAAATGCCGGAAGAGGTGCTGGAGAAAGTTGAAGAGCTGAAAAGGTTCGAGCAAACGCGTGCGGTGGTTGCCATGCGTTATCAGCAAGCAACCGTGGCGAACATGCCCTCAGAGGTGCTGATTGTGATTTAAGTGGTGTCAATGATGCCACGATGAAAAAGCCCCACGATGTTTCGTGGGGCTTTTTGGTTAGGAGCGCTTGGCGCGGGCAAAKGCATCGGCCATGCTGCCCATTGCAGCGGGTTTGTCCTGGCGCTTTTTCGGACTTTTGTCACGCGGCTTAGGGGCGGCGGCTGAGGGTTCGCTGGCGGCTGGGGTATCGTCGAGGCGCATCGATAACCCAATTCGCTTGCGCGGCGCATCCACCTCCATGACTTTCACTTTCACCACGTCACCGGCTTTGACCACGTCGCGTGGATCGCTAATAAAGCGGTTTGATAGCGCGGAGATGTGTACGAGGCCGTCTTGGTGAACGCCGATATCGACGAACGCACCAAAGTGCGTGACATTCGTGACCACGCCTTCGAGTTGCATGCCTGGTTTTAAGTCACTGATTTGATTCACGCCCTCGGCAAAGGTTGCGGTTTTAAACTCAGGGCGCGGATCGCGGCCGGGTTTGGCCAGCTCGTTCAATACATCGGTGACGGTGATTTGGCCAAAGGTGTCATCCGCGTAGTCACTGGCGGTTAAGCTTTGTAATAAGCCCGTGTTACCCACTAAGGCATCGATGGCCTTGCCAGTCTTTTGGGCGATATGTTTGACCAATGGATAGGTCTCTGGGTGGACACCCGAGCGGTCAAGCGGGTTGGCGCCATCCATTACCCGTAAAAAGCCAGCGCATTGCTCATAGGCTTTGGGGCCAAGACGCGGCACTTTCAGCAGGGTTTTACGATCGCCAAATCGACCATTTTCATCGCGAAAGGCAACAATGTTTTGCGCCATGGTTTGGCTAAGGCCTGCCACCCGGGTGAGCAGCGGCGCGGACGCGATATTGACATCGACCCCTACGGCGTTCACACAGTCTTCCACCACTGCATCAAGCTTTTTCGCCAGCTGGTGTTGAGAGACATCGTGCTGGTACTGACCGACGCCAATCGATTTAGGATCAATTTTAACCAGCTCGGCGAGGGGGTCTTGCAGGCGGCGAGCGATAGAAACCGCGCCACGTAGCGAGACATCCAGATCGGGAAATTCTTTGGCTGCCAGCTCTGACGCTGAGTAAACCGAGGCACCGGCCTCACTGACCATCACGGTTTGGATGCTCAAATCGGCTTGTTTGAGCATGGTGGTGACAAAGTGTTCGGTTTCACGTGAGGCGGTGCCATTGCCGACCGCAATCAAGTTCACGCCATGGCGATCAATAAAACGGCGTAGTGTTTTACTCGCCCCTTCAATATCGTGTTTAGGCGCGGTGGGGTAAATGGTGGCGGTGTCGAGCAGTTTGCCCGTGCCATCCACCACCGCCACTTTACAGCCGGTACGTAGGCCTGGGTCTATCCCCATGGTGCAGCGAGGGCCAGCCGGTGCAGCCATCAATACATCTTTTAAGTTGGCGGCAAACACATCAATGGCGTCGTTCTCTGCGCGCTCTTTCAGGTTGGCCATGAACTCGGTCTCAAGATGCATCAAGATTTTTACTCGCCAGGCAAAGGCGATGACTTGTTTGCGCCAACGGTCTGCCGGGGCGGTGCCCAAAGACAGCTGATAGTGTTGAGCAATCATGGTTTCGCACACGCTTTGCTTGCTGTCTGGTGCTTGGTCGGGGTCAGCAACCAGTGCCAGCTGTAGCACGCCTTCATTGCGACCACGAAGCATGGCTAAGGCACGATGAGACGGCACTTTGGCAATTGGCTCTTGGTGAGCAAAGTAGTCTTTGAACTTGGCACCGGATTCTTCCTGGCCAGCAACCACGGTAGCGCGCAGCACCGCGTATTGCTTAAGGTATTGGCGCAGCGTTTCTAATAAGCTCGCATCTTCGGCAAGGCGCTCCATCATGATGGCTCGGGCCCCCTCGAGTGCCGCTTTGGTGTCGGCGACGCCCTTTTCCGCATTGATGTATTGCTCAGCAAGTGTGTCAGGGTCGTGCGAGGCATCTTGCCATAAGGTCTCGGCCAAGGGTGCTAGGCCGGCCTCAATCGCAATTTGGCCTTTGGTTCGGCGCTTGGGTTTGTAAGGCAGATAGAGATCTTCTAAGCGGTTTTTACTCTCGGCAGCGAGAATATCGCGGCGCAAGCTCTCGGTCAGTTTGCCTTGCTCGTCAATCGATTTGAGAATGGTATCACGACGAGCGTCCAATTCGCGCAGATAGACCAAACGGGTCTCAAGGGTGCGCAATTGCGAGTCATCCAGGCCCTGGGTCGCTTCTTTACGATAGCGGGCGATAAAAGGGACAGTGTTACCATCGTCAAGCAGATCGACCGCCGTCTTAACTTGACCTGGTGCGACATTGAGTTCGTGCGCCAGGGTGTGTGTAATGGATGTGTGCATGTGTTTCCTTTTCTCTACAAGCACGGCAGGGGAACGCCCTGCCAAGGGATAGCATTTTTGACCGCGAWGGGGACGAAGGTTCCCTCAGGTGTTACTGAGCGTCGCTGTCACTGGGTTTCGGGTAGGTAATGGTATTCACAAACCATTGCTTTTCGCCTTCAGGGGTTGAGACCACCACCTCGTCATCAACGGCTTTTTTTAATAGCGCCCGCGCCATGGGGGCATCGATAGAAATGTAATCTTTGCGTTCATAAATCTCATCAGGACCAACGATTCGAAATTGCTTGGTGTCGCCGGCTTCGTTTTCAATTTCCACCCAGGCGCCAAAAAAGACCCGTCCTTCTTGCTCGGGCGCGTAATCAACAATAGTTAAGTCATTGAGGCGTTTGCGCAGATAACGGACGCGGCGGTCTATTTGGCGTAACAAACGTTTGTTGTAGGTGTAGTCTGCATTTTCTGAGCGATCACCCAAACTGGCGGCCCAACTGACAATTTTGGTCACTTCTGGGCGCCGTTCGTGCCACAGGTAATCGTGCTCGGCTTTGAGCGCGTTAAACCCTTCTCGGGTCACCAATTTGGTTTTCACGTTACCTCTCCTTTCGCTAGCCATTCGGCGTCGCGCGATATAACCTTGTCCAGGAAAGTACAAGAAGCGGGCAAACTTGTCGAGGCAACACTCGGTAACAATTTACCCTTGGCTTGGCGTCAGACAAACACGCGGTCTGAAAGAGAACTGTGGCAAAATTCAGTATGATATAAGTGACGGTCAATCGATGGCCGGGCAACGATCAGCATTGAGGGCTTAGCATGCAAGAGAACTATAAAATTCTAGTGGTGGATGATGATATGCGTCTGCGCTCGCTACTGGAACGCTACCTGACCGAGCAAGGTTTTCAGGTGCGTAGTGTGGCCAATGCCGAGCAAATGGATCGCTTACTCGCGCGTGAAGCCTTTCACCTGATGGTGCTGGATCTGATGTTGCCGGGGGAAGATGGCCTGTCCGTGTGTCGCCGTTTACGTCAAGCGAATAACCAGTTGCCCATTTTGATGTTGACCGCCAAGGGCGATGAGATTGATCGCATTGTCGGTTTAGAAGTGGGTGCCGATGATTACCTACCCAAGCCTTTTAACCCGCGTGAACTATTGGCGCGGGTACGCGCAGTATTGCGCCGACAGACCATTGAAGCGCCAGGCGCCCCGAGTGCAGACTCTACCACGGTGACCTTTGGCGAGTTTCGTCTCAACCTCGGCACCCGGGAAATGTTTCGCAATGATGAGCCCATGACGCTCACATCCGGCGAGTTCGCAGTGCTTAAGGCCTTGGTCACCAATGCGCGAGAACCTTTGTCACGTGATAAGCTGATGAACATGGCGCGTGGCCGTGAGTATTCGGCGATGGAGCGCTCGATTGATGTACAAATCTCGCGTTTGCGTCGGATGATAGAAGAAGACCCGAGTAAACCGCGTTACATTCAAACCGTATGGGGGCTCGGCTACGTATTCGTGCCGGATGGAGAGGTATAGCGATGCGGATGTCACCGCGGACTAACTTTGCACGTACCTTGTTTATCTTGGCTGGCTTATTAATTGCCAGCCAAGTTTTTTCTTATCTAACCATCGTTAATTATGCCTTGCTGCCCAGTTTGCAGCAGTTCAACAAGATCCTCGCTTTTGAAGTACGCTTGATGCTGGAAGAGGACTGGTATCTTAAGGGTGGTGAAGTCCTTCACCTGGGTGAACCCGTGCGGCGGCAATTGTTGGAGCAGATTGGGGTCACCTTGCATGCGCCCAACAGTGAGCCTGCGGCGGCGTTTAAAGACGCCATGGAAATTGATTATTTAAGCGAACATATCAGCGAGGAGTTGGGCACCCAAACCGAAGTGCGCTTGGTCAGTGGTGAAGACAGCTACGTGCTGTGGCTGAAGTTTGACCAGATTGACGATTTTTTAATGCGGATCCCGCTTTCCGAGCTGCATCAAGACGACTTTGCGCCTTTATTTCAATACAGCTTAGTGATTGCCCTGTTGGTGATAGCGGGCGGGTGGCTATTTATCAAGATGCAAAACCGCCCACTTGTGGCCCTTGAGCGCGCGGCGTTAGATGTGGCGGATGGCCGTTTTCCTGACCCTGTCCCACCACGAGGGGCATCAGAAATTCAKGCGGTGACGGTCGCGTTTAATAAAATGTCAGCCGGTATCCGTAAGTTGGAAGAAGACCGCGCCTTGCTGATGGCGGGCGTGAGCCATGATTTGCGCACGCCACTAACGCGCATTCGCCTTGCCACTGAAATGATGTCATCGGATGACGCCTATTTGGCCGATAGCATTACCGAGGACACCGAAGAGTGTAATGAAATCATCAACCAGTTTATGGATTACTTGCGCGCCGTGCAGCAGCAAGACCCTGATCCTGTCGACTTAGCGAGCATTTGCCACGATGTGGCGAGTAATCAGCAACAAATGGGGGTCGATATTGATCTCGATTTAGGGGCATTGCACGGAGAGTTATTTGCTAACTCGGTAGCGTTAAAGCGTGCGGTGACCAATTTGGTGGTTAATGCGGTGCGATACGGTCATGGCTGGGTCCGTCTCGGTTGTGGCAGCAATGCCGATCACACCTATCAGTGGGTGGAAGTGGAAGACAATGGCCCGGGGATCGAGGCGAGTTTAGAGAATTCGCTATTTCAACCTTTTACTCGCGGTGACACCGCTCGCGGCAGCGAAGGAACGGGGCTAGGACTAGCGATCGTGAAACGGATTGTGGAACAGCTTCATGGTGATATTCGCTTGTCGTCACGCACTGAAGGTGGGTTAAGAATTCAGATGACGTTTCCTGTGGGCAATAAAAAATAACGCCCTTGTGTGCGTGTGACCACGTTTTTAGCCGCGGAAGTCGCGGAACCAGGGGGGTAGGCCATACTGTCATAGAGACTCAATACACTGGGAAACGGCCATGCGTTTATCGCTAGACAGTCAGGATCCGACGCCTAAATTTCAGCAGCTGATTGATCAAATTCAACGGCAAATTGCCAGCGGCACCCTCTACCCCGGTGCGCGACTTCCCTCAGTGCGGCAACTGGCCAAAACATTGGCGATGAACCCAATGACGGTGTCGCGCAGCTATCAACAATTGGCCGATGAGGGGTGGCTTGAGCGCTTGCCTGGAGTGGGCATGCAGGTGAGTGAAACCATGCGCCCGGCTGAACCCGAGCAGCGTTTGCACTACGTTGAAGGCGCACTGGCGCACTTTATCCAGGCGGCCAGTGAAGCGGGATACAGCAAGTCAGAAACCATGGCGCTGATCATGACGCATTGGGAGCGTTATAGCGGCGATCAGGCATTGGAGTAGTGGGTTTTATGCCCCAGCCAGCGGCGAATAATCGCTTGAGCATGTTGTGGGTAGTGTTGATGTAGGTGCGTGGCCAGTTTTTGCACTTCAGGGATCAGCCCCTGATCTCTGACCAAATCGGCAATCTTAAACTCAGCCAGCCCGGTCTGGCGGGTGCCGAGAAGCTCGCCAGGTCCACGAATATCGAGATCGCGCTGCGCAATCACAAAGCCGTCATTGCTATCGCGCAGCACCCCAAGCCGCTGACTGGCGGTTTTGGATAAAGGGGCATGGTAAAGCAGCACACAATGACTGGCGACGGAACCACGGCCGACACGGCCACGTAGCTGGTGGAGTTGTGCCAGCCCGAGTCGCTCGGGGTTTTCGATAATCATTAGGCTGGCGTTAGGGACATCGACGCCCACTTCAATAACCGTTGTGGCCACCAATAACTGTAACTCGCCTTGTTTAAAGGCTTCCATGACCGCTTGCTTTTCTGCCGCTTTCATTCGCCCGTGAACTAAGCCAATCTCCAGGTTGGGGAGGGCTTCTTTAAGCGCGGTGGCTGTGTCTTCCGCGGCTTGCGCTTCTAAGGCGTCGGACTCTTCAATCAAGGTGCACACCCAATATGCTTGTCGACCGGCTGCACATGCGGCACTGACGCGGGCGATGATATCGTCGCGGCGGGTGTCGGGGACGGCGACGGTTTGGATGGGTGTGCGCCCCGGGGGTAATTCATCGATGACGGACGTTTCAAGATCCGCATACGCGGTCATCGCCAAGGTACGGGGAATGGGGGTCGCGGTCATGATAAGCTGGTGCGGATGGGCGCCTTGCTGCTCGCCTTTTTCACGCAGCGCGAGACGTTGGTGAACGCCAAAGCGGTGTTGTTCATCAATAATGACCAACGCTAGGCTGTCGAACTGGACGCTCGCTTGAAACAAAGCATGGGTACCGACCACCATTTTCGCTTCGCCGTCAGCAATGCTTGCCAGGGTTTGCTCCCGCGCTTTCCCTTTTAGCTTGCCGGCCAGCCAACCGACTTGAATGCCCAGTGGTTCGAGCCACTGAGCGAAGTTAGTGGCGTGTTGCTCGGCCAATAGCTCGGTCGGTGCCATCAACGCAACTTGATGGCCTTGTTCAATCGCTTGCAAGGCGGCGAGCACGGCGACCAAGGTTTTACCTGCCCCCACATCGCCTTGCACGAGGCGCATCATCGGAAACGGCTTGGCCAAATCGGCGCTGATCTCGCTCACCACCCGAGTTTGTGCGCCGGTGGGAGTGAAAGGCAGGTTGTCTAAAAGGCGCTGCCCTAATGACTGACTGGGTGCGAGGGCAAAGCCTTTCACTTGTTGGGCTTGGTGGCGCACAGACAGCATCGACAGGTGTTGGGCAAGGAGCTCTTCAATGATCAAGCGTCGCTGAGCAGGGTGTTGCCCTGCTAATAAGTCTTCCAACACGGTCTCGGGCGGCGGACGATGCAAAAGGTGTAATGCATCGCGCAGCGAAAGCTGTCTATCGTACAAGCCTTCGGGCAGCAGCTCGTCGACGCCACTTTTGTCTAACAAAGCCAGGGCTTGATCGGTCAGGCTACGCAGCGTCGCTTGGCGAAGCCCCTCCGTGGTGGGATACACGGGGGTGAGGGTTTCTTCCATCACCAACTCGGTAGGCTCGGAAAATACCTGATACTCGGGGTGAATGATCTCCAGCCCGTGCTTTCCGCGCTTGAGCTCACCGTAGGCTTTTACTTGCTTGCCTACGGCTAAACTGTTTTTCATTGCGGCATTAAAGTTGAAAAATCGCAGCGTTAATGCGCCACTGCTATCTTGCACCCGAACCGTGAGCATCCTGCGACGACCAAACACGGTGTCATTGTGGGTGATTTCACCTTCGATGGTGGCATGTTGGCCCGGTAAGAGACTTGCGACCGGCCACACACGGGTGCGATCTTCATAACGATAAGGCAGGTGAAATAAAACATCCTGCACCGTATGCAGGCCTATTTTCGCCAGTTTTTCTGCCATTTTGCTGCCAACGCCACTTAAGGTATCAACAGTCACCGCACTTAGCATCGAAGATCGCATCCGTTTCTCTATGGGTTCGCTCTGGCTCGCGTGTCGGACTAACGTGGATGTTTGGCCGCCTGCATCTGTGCCCACCACGCCTCGTCGGCCACAATTTGACCGTGTTCATCTAAGGGCGGATAAGGCAAGCCTTTTTGTTTTGCCACGCGGGCAAGCACCGGGTGACCACGCTCGAACAAAATGTGGTGAACCTCGTGGTCGGGCAAGCGTGTCTTATCCAACTGATACATGCCAGCCGCTTGGCGTTGGCGCTGTGCTTCGTACAAAATCAAGGCACTGGCCACTGACACATTGAGTGACTGTACCATACCTACCATAGGAATGAGGATGTCTTGGTCCGCTTTGTCGAGCGCTTCGCGACTGATGCCTTGTTTTTCTTGCCCCAGCACGATGGCCGTCGGACGGGTGTAGTCGATCTCGCGAAAATCGACCGCGGTATCCGACAAGTTAGTGACTAACACCTGCATCCCTTGGGCGTGCATGGCATCAAAGGCTTCTTCCGTGGTGTTGTGAGTGACCACATCTATCCAGTTGCGCGAGCCGGCCGATGTGCCGCCGAGAGTGCGCATCTTGGTGCCTTCTGGCCATACCGCATGCATGCGGTGAATGCCTACCGCGTCGGCCGTGCGAATGATAGCGGAAATATTATTGGGCTTGTGAACTTGCTCCATGCAGACAGTGAGATCAGGCTGGCGTTGGGCCAAGACCTGATGAATGCGTTCAAAGCGTTCAGGGGTCATGATTCAATTCCGTCAATAACAGGCAAAAAACGGTGACGCCCGCCAAAGGGCGGGCGACGGGTAATGATGGGTTGGGGCACTCAGTTTTTCTGGCGGCTTACTTTCACCACATTAGGCATCACGCGAAGTCGACGCATAATGTTGGCCAAATGCACTCTGTCTTTGGTCGTTAAGCGAACAAAGATAGTGTATAGGCGACCATCACGCTCTTCGGTGGTTAACCCTTGGATATTGGATCCGGTTGCGGCGATGGTGTTGGTGAGGTCGGCCAATGCTCCCTGGTGGTTTTGCATATCCACGCGTACCCGGGTGCTGAACTCTTGTTCAAAATCGTCCGCCCACTCGACCGGCATATATTTATCCGGCTCTTGGCGGTGGCCGCGGATGTTAGCACAGGTTTCACGGTGGATAACCAAGCCTTTACCTGGGCTGACATGCGCAATGATGGGGTCACCTGGGATAGGACGACAGCAATTGGCATAAGTGACCAAGATGCCATCTGCCCCGCGAATCGGCATTTTGCCCTCGGTAGGGGCGGCCGGATCTTGATCTAGCAAGCGACGAGCGATCACCACGCTCATGAGTTCGCCAAGACCAATCGATGCCAGTWAGTCGTCACTGGTTTTGAGCTTCAAGTCGCTCAGTACAGCGTCAACGCGTTCAGGATTAATATCCGCTAGATTTTTCTCTCCGAGCGCGTGATTGAGCAGGCGACGCCCTAGGGTGACCGACTCTTCTCGGCGCATGGTTTTTAACACCTGACGGATTTTCGTTCGTGCTCGCGCGGTGACCACATAGTTAAGCCAAGCGGCATTCGGACGCGCCCCCGGTGCGGTGATAATCTCAACCGTTTGACCATTTTTGAGCGGCTGGCTCAGCGGGTAAGGCTGACGATTAACCCTTGCCCCAACACAGGTGTTGCCGACATCGGTGTGGACGGCATAGGCAAAGTCGACCGCGGTGGCATCGACAGGCAGCTCGACAATCCGCCCTTTGGGGGTAAAGACGTACAGCTCGTCAGGGAAGAGATCCGATTTGACGCTCTCGATAAATTCGAACGAGCTGCCGGCGCTTTGCTGCAGCTCGATAATGTTCTGCATCCAACGCTGCGCCCGTTTTTGCGCGGTGGTGCCAGAGGGTCTGTCGGTGCCACTTTTGTACGCCCAGTGTGCGGCCACCCCTTTATCCGCCATTTGATCCATGTCTTCGGTACGAATTTGTACTTCCACCGGGACACCATGTGGGCCAATCATAGAGGTGTGCAGTGACTGGTATCCGTTGGCTTTGGGCACCGCGATATAGTCTTTGAGCCGGCCTGGGCGTGGCTTATACAAGTTATGCATTTGCCCCAGCACGCGGTAGCAGGTATCGAGATCACCCACAATCACCCGAAACGCGTATAAATCCATGATGGTGTGGAAACGCTGCTCTTTGTTCTTCATCTTGTTATAGATGGAGTAGAGATTTTTCTCTCGGCCCAACACACGGGCTTTAATTCCTGCATCTTCCAAGCGGCCTTCAATTTCCGCATGGATTTTTTGGATCATCTCTTTGCGGTTGCCCCGCGCTTGCGCGATCACCTTTTTAAGCACGCGGTAGCGATTGGGGTACAAGGCCTCAAAGCCGAGCTCTTCAAGCTCGACTTTTATATTATGGATACCCAGACGATGGGCGAGGGGCGCGAAGATTTCTAGCGTTTCACGGGCGATACGGCGCTTTTTATCTGGGCGTAGGGCGCCCAAGGTACGCATATTGTGGGTGCGGTCACTCAGTTTTATCAGGATCACGCGAATGTCATGGGCCATCGCCATGACCATTTTGCGGAAGTTCTCGGCCTGGGCCTCTTTGCGATCGCGGAATTTAAGCTTATCAAGCTTAGACACCCCGTCCACCAAGTCGGCTACCACATCACCAAAGCGTTGCTGCAGATCGTCTTTGGTCACCTCAGTGTCCTCAATCACATCATGCAGCAATGCCGCCATCAAGGTTTCACAGTCCAAGCGCATTTCTGCCAAGATCCGTGCTACCGCGATGGGGTGAATAATATAAGGTTCGCCGGTTGAGCGAGTTTGCCCGTCGTGGGCATCCCTGGCTACTAGATAAGCTTGCCGAAGCGCTTCAAGCTGTGACTCCGGCAAATACTGGCTAGCAACTTCTTTCAGGCTATCAAATAGATACAAACGGCCTGTCCCTGATAAATGCAGCGTTTAACGTTGACCAGAAATGGTGCTTACCGCGGCCATTTCAGCGGCTTCTTGCTCTTGCTTCTCCTGACGCTCACGTGCGTCGAGGACTTCTTTGTTGATCAGTCCTTCTTCAACTTCACGCAAAGAGATCACTGTGTACTTGTCGTTTTCTTCTGCGACGAGGGCATCTTTGCCGCCCGTTTGCATTTGACGGGCGCGGCGAGCCGCAACCAGAACGAGATCGAAGCGGTTACCAATTTTTTCAACGGCGTCTTGAACAGTTACGCGTGCCATGAAGGACTCCAGCTATGTCATCAATAGGTCATTCAAAATGACCGAAAAGTATACAAAAGGCCGCGACCTATTGCCAGCGTTGGCTGGGGCAATGGCCACGTCTCAATGTGGTGGTTAGTCAGCCAACAGTTCGTCGATCATTGCATGATACTTGCTGGCTTGTTTGGCTTGTGCCATCCGCTCGGCACGGATGATGGCCTTAATATCCATCAATGCGACATCAAAGTCATCATTAATAATCAGGTAATCATAATCAGCATAGTGAGAGATCTCGGTGCGTGCTTCCTGCATGCGTTGCGCAATCACTTCCTCACTGTCTTGACCACGTGTCGTGAGGCGTCGTTCTAACTCTTCACGGCTGGGTGGCAAAATGAAAATACTCTTGCTGTTCGGCATTTGCTGACGAATTTGCTCAGCGCCTTGCCAATCGATATCGAGAAAAATATCGACACCATTATTAAGCATTTTTTCAATCCATACGCGCGAGGTGCCGTAATAATTGCCAAACACTTGCGCGTGCTCTAAGAACGCTTCCTGTGCAATCAGTGACTGAAATTCTTCCTCGGAGACAAAATGATAATGCACACCGTTTTCTTCACCAGGACGCATAGCGCGCGTCGTGTGAGACACAGACACTTTCATGTCATAGCGAGGGTTATCATTCAGCAGCGCTGAAATCAGACTAGATTTGCCCGCACCACTTGGGGCGGAAACAATGTAAAGCGTACCTTGGCTCATGGATTGATCACTTTCACTGGCTGATGCCCATCCGCAGTATAGCGTATACGTACAGGCGTCGATCGACGAATAGATAGTTGTTCCCCGTGGGAGGTGCGCAGGGTAGCACGAACTCATTAGGATTTGAACGGGAACGGTGTGAAAGCGATCCGCAGGATCCTTCGAGAGGCATGATGAGGTTGTGGTGTGACAAAGGTTCACTGTTCGATGCTGAGCTGATAGGGTAGGTCGCCGTTATCCAAGAAGATGCATAGCACGCGTTGGGGGTTGATTTTCAATCAGTCACCCACATTTGTGTTGTGCGCAATTCACGCCCTTTAGGGCCTTAAACAGCGAGAAGATATCACTAAAAAACGAACGACATGAAGGAGGTGTCAATAATGGAAGGTACACCCGATTTGTATCCCTCACGCGTCAATGGAAAAGAAACCCTCTCCCCACGTCTAGACCCTGTTGTGTACGGCGGTGCGCAGCCAGAGGTACCACATAGCTTAAGCCCGCACGAGCTGGATACGTTTGATCGCCAAGGCTTTTTGGTGATGAATGACTATATGCCGGAAATGGTGGCACCGCTTAAACGTGAAATCGCCCGTTTACGCGATGATATGGCCGGCTATGAAGAGCTATATACCGAGCCGGATAGTGACGAGCTGCGTACTATTTTTAAACCCTTTGCCTACAGTGACTTAATTGATCGCTTCTCACGTGATCCGCGCATTCTCAATAAAGTTCGGCAAATTTTGGGCTCGGATGCATATTTGATGCAATCGCGCGTCAATATTAAGCCTGCGTTTAAAGGCAAGTCGTTTCCTTGGCATTCTGACTTCGAGACTTGGCACGTTGAGGATGGAATGCCACGGATGCGAGCCGTGACTGTATGGCTGATGTTAACCGATAACACCGAGCATAATGGGCCTTTGTATGTGATCCCCGGCTCGCACCATCACTATGCGTCTTGTGAAGGCAATACCGGCGAGAAGAACTATCAGCAGTCGCTGAAAAAACAAATGCTGGGCGTGCCTAAGCCAGAGACCATGGAGGCATTGTTAGAAGACAATGGCATTGCCTCGGTAACGGGACAAGCCGGTACCTTGGTGTTCCATGATTGTAACTTGATGCATGGCTCGCCCGATAATATCGCCAACGACCCACGTTCGATTTTAATGTTTGTCTATAACAGTGTGGAGAATAAACCGGTGACGCCATTTAGTGGGTTGCCACCGCGCCCCCACTATTTATCCAATCCCGACCAACGCCCTCTGCAGGCGGTTGAGTCACTCTGGCCGCTGGCCTCTTAACCGTGCTAACGCCCACCTTGTTGTGGGCGTTTTTAGTTTTTTTCGCTTTGAATCAGGGTTTTGCTATGCTGTCTCGATAATTGAACAAGCGTTTAATTATCTCGCTAATTTCAACGACATTAAGGAGTTTCCGTTGAACACATCATCAAAAACGACCCTGAGCGTGACTGTTGCCGCCCTGAGTGTAGCCAGTGCCGTATCCTTCTCTTCTTTTGCTCAAGCCAGTGACAGTGCGCTTAGCGAACAACTTGGCATTGCTGATCATGCGGTGATTGCTCACCGTGGTGACTCTTACAATGCGCCAGAGTCGACCTTGCCGGCCTACCAACTTGCCTGTGAAGTGGRCGCCGATTATCTCGAGCTTGACCTGCAGCGCACAAAAGACGGCAAACTGATCGCGGTGCATGACGACAACCTTAAGCGCAACACCAATATTGAGACAGTCTATCCTGAGCGTGCCGGCGACCCGGTCAATACCTTTACTTGGGCAGAGCTAGAAAAGCTGGATGCGGGCAGCTGGTTTAATCAGTCATACCCAGAGCGTGCGCGTGAAAGCTTCCGCGGCTTGAAGCTAGTGACGCTAGATCAGGTACGTSAAATCGCCGAAAACTGTGCGCACCAGCCTGGGCTTTATATTGAAACCAAGGTGCCGGAGTTCTTCCCAGGGATTGAGCAGGATTTGAAGCAAGACTTGACCGAGCATGGTTGGTTAGATGACGACGCCAAAGGCAAAGTGATCCTGCAGACTTTTAACAAATCGAGCCTTGAAGCATTGCAAGATGTGATGCCGAATGTGCCAAAAATCTTGCTGCTATGGGCAGGTGATGGCTATATTCCCACCAAAGATAGCGCACCGAAAGCGGATGATGAGTCCTACGCCCAGTACTACGCGCGTCAAGAAGTGGCCTCGAAAGCGGACTACGCAGAGTGGTTGGATTATGCCAAGGAGCACGGTGCCATCGGTGTAGGCCCTTCAGGCACCCAAGCCAACTTTGATGATGCTTGGTCAAGCCAGTTTAGCTACATGGATCTGGCGAAGAAATGGATGGTGGACATGAGCCATGAAAAAGGCTTGCTGATGCACATGTATACCTTGGACGATCGCGAAGATTTGATCCGTTACCGTGAGCGCGGCGTGGATGGCTTCTTTACCAATCGTCCTAACGTGGCGGTTAAAGCCTTAACCGACAGCGACGGTAAAGACATTGAAGCGACCTTGACGCAATTGGGTTATTAACCCCGCGCGCCAATCGTCGCTACCCTTTGAGCCCGCCTGTTATTAGCGGACTTTTTTCGTTGGGGGCAAACGCTAGAGAGGGATCGGCTTATTTCGCTAAGCAGACCCTCCGCGCCATGGATGGCGCGGCGGAGCCTCCAGGGAAGGATTGACGGCGTGTCTGTGTGCGAACTGAGCCGATGCCCCAAGGTTAACGTTTTGGCTATCTACTCGCTCGCCATTAGTTTAGCCAGCGTACGTCGGTACATGCCATAAGCCACGGCGCCCGCAAGTAGGTTACCGATTAAGGCACCGGCAAACAGGCCAAACAGCTCGCCAATTTGTGCCCCTAACCAAAGGCAGGGCAGGAAAAACGCAAATAGGCGGAGCGCAGAAATGGTCAGCGCGGTGTATGAGCGGCCTAATGCATTGGTAATTGACACCATCAACATACACACCCCCAGCGCGCCCAGGCTAAAGGGTACTAGCGTAAGATGAGTGTGCAAGATATCGGTAACTTGTTGATCGCTGGTCATCAAGTCGGCGAGGGGAGCGGCGGCAAGCCAAGTGACCACGGCGATCAGCAATTGAAAGCCGAGAATAAACTGACACGCTAACTTGACCAAATGGCGCACTTCGGTCAGATCGCCTTTACCCAGCAAACGACCCACCATGGGTGGCATTGACATAGTCAGCGCCAGCACCGAGACAATGGCAAAGAATTCAAAGCGTGAACCCAATGCCCAGGCGGCCACTGCCGCTGAGCCAAAGCTGGCGAGCAGCTTGGTGGCCAGCATGGATGACACAGGCGGCAGCAGCTGGCTTATCATCGCTGGCCCCATAATATGCCCAATCGAACCCACACTTTGTTTAATGTTTAAGTCCTGCCAGTCAAACGAAACCCAACCTTTACTAAACACGCGGGGCGCGACAATGGCAATGCCAGTGCCAAAAGCAATCAGAGTAGCCACCGCCGCGCCATTGATGCCCCAATCGAGCCAAAAAATAAAGATAGGATCGAGGATAAGGTTTAATAAGCTGGTAACCACCATCATGGAGCCGGGCAACATGGTGTTGCCATTAGCGCGAGCCAAGCTATAGAAGAAGTAAAGCACCGCCCCTGTCCAGGCACTGACGAGCCAAATTTGCCAATAACTATCAATCACCGGAAATACCTTGTCTGGCGCATCGAGCAACATCAAGATCGGGTGGCGTAAGGCATAGAGCAAGCCGGCAAACAATGCCACGCCTGTGGTGCCAATAAATAAAATCAGCCCGCCTAGTTGTTGGGCATAGTGACACTGATCGGCCCCGATCGCGCGCGAGATCACCGCCGTGGTCGCAATCCCGAGTCCGACTTGAATGCCGATAATGATCATCTGAATCGGCAAAGTGAAGCCTTGCGCCGCGAGGGGGAGCACGCCCAACTGACCAATGAAGGCACTATCGACAAGTTGAAAACTCATCAGCGACAGCACACCAAACAGCATGGGGAGGGTGGTCGAGAACAAGCGCTTTGCGCGAGAAGCAGACTCCATCAGGCACTCTTTGCGTTAATAAAGGGAAAAAAGCCGAGCATTGGCATGCTCGGCATAGTCGCACCAATTGTAGAGGATTGCTGAAAATTACCAACCCCTAATGAATGCGGGTATTCAGTGCTTGAGCACCTGATACTAAGTGTATGAGGGCGTTTAGGGGCGCTACTGCATACCATAATTGATGTTGGTGATTTGTGCTGGTGGTCTAGGTTATGGTGAAACAAATCACTATCACTGTTGCGCCGGTTTTGGTGAATGAATATGAGAATAGATGAGGCGGGAAGATGGATTGCCTTTTTATCAAGACAGGCAGTCACGGTGGGTTATTAGTGCGTGAAGTGATGAGAAGACATAATATTTAGGTGAAATGTCAGTTTTATTGCATTTTAAACCAAACCTTTTTAACTATTGATTGAAATATTTATTGCTTTTAGTGATAAAAAAGCTAGTACAACGCAGTAGAGAAACGGCATGACTTTCGCTGCTTTTTAGCAAAAAAATTACTTTTGACAGGCTGTTATCGTTGATCGTGACCAAAATTCAAGATAAATATAGACCATATTATGTAAGTGTGTAATACGTATTGTTGCTTTCAGTGCTTAGGATGGCCAAGAGAGCACAACGGCAGGTTCCATGACCTGCAAAAATATCAGACAGTGGACAGGGAGTAGTGGACTATGCTGTCGTACTTTTTACGCCGGTTACTGTTGGTGATCCCGACATTTCTTGGCATTACCATTTTGATTTTCGGTATAACTCGCCTAGTACCGGGTGGGCCGGTCGAACGAATGATGACGCAAATGCAGGCACAAGCCGATGGCGGCTCGAGCTTGCAGCGTGCTGGTGACAGCTCGGCGTTATCGGACGATCAGATTGCTGAACTCAAGGCATTTTACGGCCTCGATAAACCCGTTCTAGAAGCCTATGTCGATTGGCTGGGCAAACTGGCCAACTTCGATTTGGGTGAGTCGACTCGCTATTACGAGCCGGTTACCGACATGATTGCCGAGCGTCTGCCCGTCTCATTGTTTTACGGCGGCATGACCTTCTTTATCAGTTATTTTATCTCTCTTCCGCTCGGTTATTACAAAGCCCTCAAACACGGCTCGGTGTTTGATTCTTCCTCCTCGGTACTGATCTTTATCGGGTTTGCCTTACCTGGCTATGTGGTGGGGGTATTGCTGATCACCTTATTTAGCTATCACCTCGAATGGTTCCCGATGGGGGGCTTTGTTGGCGATGCTTACTACGACGCTACCAGTTTTTGGGAACGCGCCAAAGATGTGATGTGGCATGCGGTACTGCCGCTGATTTGTTATCTGATTGGTGATTTTGCCACCCTGACCATGACGATGAAAAACAACCTGATGGAAAACCTCTCGGCGGATTACATCCGCACTGCGATTGCCAAAGGGTTACCGTTCCGCTCGGCGGTGCGCAAGCACGCGCTGCGCAACAGCTTGATCCCGGTTGCTAGCCATTTTGGCAACTCGTTATTGTTTTTTATGACCGGCGCGTTTTTGATTGAAGTGATTTTCAACATCAATGGTATCGGCTTACTTGGCTATGAGTCGATTATGGAGCGTGACTATCCGGTGGTGATGGGCATTGTCGCCATCAATGCGCTATTGCTGCTGGCCGGCAACATTATCTCCGATATCTGTGTTGCCTTGGTTGACCCTCGCGTGAAGTTTGGATCTTGATATGTTGACGTTTAGCCCTTTAACTCAAAAGAAAATCCGCAGCTTTAAGCAAATTAAACGCGGTTACTGGTCGTTTATTATCTTGACCACCATGTTGGTGTTATCGCTGATTGCTGAGCTTTTTATCAATAGCAAAGCATTAATGGTCAAATACGACGGCGAGTATTATTTCCCCGTACTGAGTGATGTGTACTTGGCGAGCGATTTTGGGCAGGTAGGAACCAGTGAGGCCAACTATCGTCAGCTCGCGAAAGCCTTTGCCGCGCAAGGCGGTGACAATTATGTGGTGATGCCCCTAGTGCCCTGGAACCCGCTTGAGCAAGACTTTAGCGGTGACTTCCCGCCGACAGCGCCGAGCGCTGAGCATCAGCATTACCTCGGTACCGATGAGATTGGCCGCGACATTCTCGCTCGCTTGGTGTACGGCTTTCGTATCGCCATGGGTTTTGCGTTACTCACCATGGCCGCTTCCTATGCGATTGGTACAGCCGTCGGCTGTGCGATGGGCTTTTGGGGCGGCAAGTTTGACCTTTTCTTCCAACGCTTTATCGAAATCTGGTCGATGGTGCCGTTTTTGTACGTGATCATGATTCTGGTTTCGATTCTTCAGCCCACCTTTGCCCTGTTCGTTGCGATTAATGTGCTATTCGGCTGGATGGCGATCACCTGGTATATGCGCACCATGACGTACAAAGAATCAGCGCGTGATTATGTGATGGCCGCGCGCGCGTTGGGTGCCTCGACCAGCCGGATCTTATTCCGGCATATTTTGCCCAACACCATGGTGATGATTGTGACTTTGGCGCCCTTTACCATCGCGCTCAATATTACTGCGCTAACGGCGCTGGATTATCTCGGCCTTGGGCTTATGCCGCCCACACCCAGTTGGGGCGAGCTGTTGCAGCAAGGCAAATCAAATTTGGACGCGCCATGGATTGTTGCGTCTGTGGTGACCTCACTGGTGGTGGTATTGGTGATGGTGACCTTCATTGGTGAAGCGGTTCGCGCTGCGTTCGACCCGAAAAAATTCACCCGTTACGACTAACGTTAAACACAATGTG
The DNA here is from genome assembly GCF_001995685.1 of Salinivibrio sp. IB282. NCBI lineage: Bacteria > Pseudomonadati > Pseudomonadota > Gammaproteobacteria > Vibrionales > Vibrionaceae > Salinivibrio > Salinivibrio sp. IB282. Next base: position 26,587 of record NZ_MUET01000016.1, read on the forward strand.
CAATGTTTGAATCACGATAAGGAAATCACGATGAAAAAACTGATCCTTGCGACCTCAATCTCAATGTTTAGCCTGACTGGCTGGGCGGCGGATTTGCCTGAAAACCTCAATTGGCAAACTAACTGGGATGCGCCTAAAATCGGCTCTCCCGACGCCAAGCGCGGCGGTACCTTGCGTACCCACTTGCAGAGTTTTCCGCAGACATTACGCACTGTGGGGCCGGATTCAAACTCAGGCCTGCGCAGTTACTTTCTTGATGAAATGCCCTCACTGGTAAAGCGCCACCCAGATACACTGGCATGGATCCCGGATTTGGCCAACGAGTGGGCCTATGGCGACGATAATAAAACCATTTATTTTAAGCTCAACCCTGAGGCAACCTGGTCGGATGGCGAGCCCGTCACCGCCGATGATTTTGTCTTTATGATGCAGTTCTACCGCTCGAAAGACATTGTTGCGCCTTGGTACAACGACTATTACACCAAAACCATTGGTGGGGTAGAGAAAATTGATCAACACACCATTGCGATATCGGCCGCAATAGAGAAAAGTGACGAAGATCTGATGTATACCTTGGGTAGCTTGGTCCCACGTCCCGCGCACTTTTACGCCAATCCGCGTAAAGATGACAATCAAGATGGCATTGCCGACGATTTTGTACGTCGCTATAACTTCAAAGCGACCCCCACCGTGGGCCCGTACGAGTTAGCGCGGGTGCAAAAAGGCCGTAGCGTCACCTTTGAGCATGTGGATGACTGGTGGGGCTACACCAACCCCTATTATCAACACCGTTATAACGTCGATAAGATCCGTCTGCGGGTGATCCGTGATAATGATATCGCCATGAAGCACTTTGAAAAAGGCAACTTGGATGTGTTCGATTTGGTACTTCCAGATATCTGGCATGAAAAAACCCAATCTGAACCCTATAAAAAAGGCTATATCACCAAGTTCTGGGGGTATAACGAAATGCCGGTTGGCGCGGGCGGTTTGTGGATGAACTCGGCCATGCCAATGCTGGATGACATTAATGTACGCAAAGGTATTCTCTATGCCACCGATTTTGACGGCATGATTGAAAAGATCACCCGTGGCGATTACTCGCGTAAACCGCATGCGATGGGCTTTGGTCATGGTGAATATGACAACGATGGTGCGACACCGCCAGCGTTTGATCCTGAAAAAGCGATCAGTTATTTCAAAAAAGCCGGCTTTGACCAAGTGGGCCCGGATGGTATTCGTGTCAACGACAAAGGCGAGCGTTTAAGCTTTGCCATCACTTATGGGTATCAGCAGCATACGCCACGCATTGCTTACTTGAAAGAGCAAGCGAAAAAAGCAGGGTTGGACTTTACCATTCACCTGGTTGATGGCTCATCGGCGTTTAAATACGTGCTGGAGAAAAAGCATCAACTGGCGTTTCTTAATATGGGCACCGCAGAAATCCCAGCTTATTGGGAGTACTTCCACTCGGATAACGCCAATAAAAAGCAAACCAACAACCATACCAATTATAGCTCCCCAGCGCTGGATAAGCTGATCATGGCGTACAAAACTGAGTTCGATATGGCGAAGAAATACCAGCTGTCGCACCAGATCCGCGCTAAGATCTCAGAAGCCAGTGTGATTGTACCTGGCTACATGGTGCCGTATGTGCGTCAAGGCTTCTGGCGTTATGTACAAATCCCAGACAACGCGATGACCAAGCGCACCGAAAACATGGTCACCAGTGGCCGGGTGATGGGTTTTGGCACCTTCTGGATTGATCAAGAGATGAAAGAAGCCACCGAAGAGGCCATGGACGACGGTAAGGTCTTTGAGCCGGTGACCATCATTGATGACAGATACAAGCTGTAGAGGCGATTATGACGCAGGATGTCATTCTTTCGGTTAAGGATTTGACCGTTAATTTTACCACTGACGATGGCCCCCGTGAGGTACTTCACGGGGTAAGCTTTGAGGTCAAAGCCGGGCGCACGCTCGGCTTGGTGGGCGAGTCGGGCAGCGGCAAAAGTGTCACAGCGATGTCGATCATGGGCCTGCTCCCTAAGCCCTACGGCCAGGTGACGGGCGGCGAAATCTTGTACCGCGGGACCGACTTGGTGACCTTGCCCGCCAAAGAGCGCTATGCGATGCGTGGCAATCGGATCTCGATTATCTTTCAAGACCCGATGACAGCGTTAAACCCAGTGCATACCGTGGGTCGGCAAATCAATGAAGTCTTGATCTTGCACCGCCCGGAGCTGGATAAAAAAGCCCGCGCGGCGTGTGCGCTCGACATGCTGGCCAAGGTGAAAATCCCATTGCCAGAAAAGCGATTGAACGAGTACCCGCATAATCTGTCTGGCGGGATGCGTCAGCGGGTAATGATCGCCATGGCACTGGCCTGCAAGCCCGATATATTGATTTGTGATGAGCCAACCACCGCCTTGGATGTGACGGTGCAGGCCTCGATTTTGGACTTGATTAACGAACTGCAAGAAGAAACCGGCATGGCGGTGATTTTTATCACCCACGATCTGGGGGTGGTCGCCGAGGTGTGTGACGATGTGGCGGTGATGTACGACGGGCAAATTCGTGAACGGGCAGATATTTTTACCTTATTTGACAACCCTGCCCATCCATACACCAAGCGTTTGCTGGGGTTAATGCCGGGGCGTACCCACCAACCCAAGCAGATGATTGATATTCGCCCGTTGGAAGAGTTTGATGCCACGCCATCATCCACGTAGTTGCAGGAGAACGCGATGAGCAAGGAAGTCCTCAGAGTAGAAAATCTGAAGCAGTATTTTGTCTCGGGCAAGGGCCTGCTTCGTCAAGGCTACACCATTAAAGCCGTCGACAGTGTATCGCTGTCGGTGTCACAAGGTGAAACCCTCGGGCTGGTGGGCGAGTCGGGGTGTGGCAAAAGCACTCTTGGCCGTACCATGCTTAAGCTGTTTGAGCCTACCGAAGGGAAAATCTTCTTTGAAGGTAAAGACATCACCCAGTTGTCGCCACGTCAGATGCGGCCTCTGCGTAAAGATATGCAGATTGTCTTTCAAGACCCGCTCGAGTCGCTCAACCAGCGTCATACCATCGGCGGGATCTTAGAAGAGCCCTTTATCATTCACAATATTGGCACCGCGAAAGAGCGTCGCCAGTGGGTGCTTGAGCTATTAGATAAAGTCGGCTTGCCCCACGATGCGGTTAACCGCTATCCGCATGAGTTTTCGGGCGGTCAGCGCCAGCGGATTGGTATTGCGCGGGCGATTGCCCTTAAACCGAAACTGCTGATTTGTGACGAATCCGTCTCCGCACTGGATGTGTCGGTACAGGCCCAGATTCTTAACTTGCTGCTGAAGTTACAGCAAGAGATGAACTTGGCGATGATTTTTATCTCGCACGACTTATCGGTGGTTCGTCATATCTCCGATAAGGTGGCGGTGATGTATTTTGGTCATGTGGTGGAAGAGGGGCCGACCGAAACCGTCTACCATCAGCCGCAGCACGAGTACACGCAAAAGTTACTCTCTGCCATTCCGATCACTCACCCCAAATACCGCAAACACAAGCGTCGCGCCGAGCAACCGGTGGCCGAAAAAAAGCCTGAAGCGGTGAGTTAAGTACACGCCCAGGCCCCTCTGGTAAAAATGAGGTAACCCCCAGTAGTTGGATATCCAACATTGGGGGTGCTTCATCAGCAAAAGCTTACTGTCACCCGTACGTTAAGTTCAGGAGAGCAGGTTGCTGTAGGGATCTTGGCTCAGAATCGGCAAGGTGTTTTTTTTCCAGTATACAGACGGCTATTTGCAGCAGTTTGGCAATTTATCACCGTTTACAAGAAAATACCGCGCTGTTTCTATAACAAATAAGAGAGGACAGTAATGAAGCTCGGTCGCAACGAGCCTTGCCCTTGTGGCAGTGGTAAAAAATTCAAACGTTGTTGTATGGACGGCGTGTCTAAGCAACATGCGCAAGTCGTTGATGACGCTGAAACCATGCTGGCGAATAACCCAGGTATGAGTATCGATGAACTCAATGCTGTGTTACAGCGCCAAGTGCAGGATCGCAATAATCAACCTCATCCCGATTTTTGTGGTGTGACACCCACGCAAATGACCAATTGGCTTTATGCGCCGTTTGATCAATTACAGTGGGTGACGATCACGACACCCGCCGATCTTTCCGCCAGCCCAGTGATGCGATATTTGGCTCTGATGCTTGAACATGCGATGGCGCAAGGCGGTGCTTTTAAAGCAACCAGCAAAGGCAACTTACCGGCTAAGTTGGTCAAACAAGCCAGTGAATTATTGCCTGAGTTTTCAGTTTCTCAATTCCAACGCCACATTAGTATCAGCGAGTTTGCTGGGTTTAACGAAGACAAATTCAATGCCTTGCACTATACCCGCGTGCTGGCCGAAATTAGCGGTATTATCTACCGACGCAGCGGCCGTTATCATGTGAAAAAAACGGCGCAAAAACAGTATCAAGACATGGGCGTGCAAGCCTTTTTTAAGCCGATGCTGGCAGCGGCAACCGGCAAATATAACTGGGCGTATTTAGATAGCTTTGAATACGATGTTGATTTGCGCACCTTTTGGGTATTCATGTTGTGGCGCATACAAGCGCATCACAGCGTCGATCAGCTTACTCAAGAAGTGATGGTTGCTTTTCCTGATGTGTTAAAGGCGTTCCCAACGGACGATTACGCCCCGCCGGAAGCGTTGTTAAGCGGACTTATCGAAACGCGATTTATTGCGCGCTTTTTGCAGTTTTGGGGATTTGTGACGATGGATCCAAGGCGTTTTATAAACGGCGAACCCATTGCGCTCACCGCTCAGGCTCAGCCGCTGTTGGAGCAAACCTTTCAATTCCACCTTAACGGATAGCAGGACATTGTGAGCGAATATCAATACTATAAATTCGAGCGTTTAGATGGGCATTTAGACAGCACCGCGCGCCAAGCACTCAGAGCCATTTCACGCCGAGCCGATATCACGGCAACGTCTTTCCAGGTGGTTTACAACTTTAGCGATCTAAAGGCTAAGGCATATGAGATCATGCTAAAGCACTTTGATATCGGTTTTTACTATGCCAACTGGGGCTCGGTGGATGCCTACATCAAACTACCTGTTGGGACCATTCCCGATGCCATGCTTGGGTTATCGAACGATGGTTTTAAGGTTCGTCAAACCGATGAGTGGCAATTGCTCACTTTCTCTATCGAAGAGTATGGTGCGTATTTTGATGATGGAGATGCTGACGATTTTTTCCAGCATTTACCCGGTCTACGCAATCAGTTAATCCAAGGTGACTGGCGGCTTATGTACTTAGCGTGGCTCAAAGCGGTAGATGACGATGATGAGCTTGACGCGATACCGTTAATCCAATTCGATTTTGAGCGCCTTAGCGAAGGATTACAGGCTTTTGCTGCGCTGTATGCGATTCCCTTACCTTGGGTTAAAGCGCTTACGATGGTGCTGAATGAACAGCCCAGTCACCCAGCCAAACACACCCAGCTTCAGTTTGAAGATTGGCTCAAAACGCTCACGGAAGCGGAGAAAAACACACTATTACGCACGTTGTTTGAGCAAGGCCAATTAACTCGTCACCAAACCGTAGCGCTGACGCGAAAAGAACCAGCCAACAAAGACGAAACTTATCAGTATTGGTTAAACCCCGACCTCGTGGCTCCCTATATTGCAACCGCACAACGACAGTTTGAGCAACAACAAGCTGAGGCACTTGCAAAAAAACTAGCGCTTGAAAAAGCAGAAAAACAAAAAGCCTTAACAGACATCTACAATCAGCGTGATCACTACTGGCAGCAAGCGCACGAGCAAGCGGATCGCACTTGTCCTAGTGGCTATGATGCGGCGTCACGCTATTTACATCAGCTCTTTGAGGCCTATCAGCTTCACGATAATGCTGCGTCCTTTGAACAGCGGTTTAAGCGGTTTGTGGCAGCTAATAGGCGTCGTAAAGCACTGTTAAATCGCTTGAGTGATTTGCTTAAATGATTGGGTCCACCCCAGGCAGACCCAGTGTTGTTAGCAAAAAATATCGTTGAGTTTTGATTGGTTGAAAGCCTTTATGCCCGCCTTTAGGTCTACACATTGTTACCTGTGAAGTCACTTTGTGTAGACCTCAGACGAGAGTGTGACTTAACTCTTTGTTGCTATTGTTTGAAAAGTATAGAAAAGTGATCCTTTCATAGCGCCTACAACCCGTGGTTTGTAAGGTGATGCAGGCTTATAGCGTGGAAGGAAAAAATGCAGCAGATCGGAATTTACGAGCAGCTGGTAACGCAGCTTATTGAGAGCCGTATTGATCGAGAAAGATTTTATGTTGGCGAGCGGACGCTTACCAGCAACGAGGCGTCAGTTTGGTTGTCTCGCTTTTTATCGCATGTTTTGCACCATGTGCTCGACGCCGTGCCTGCCAGTGATGATCGCCTAGCGCAGCAAATCACACTATCCAACCAATTCTTGCTGTGGCTGAAAACCCAGATCCACGATAAAGACATTATCGACGATAATTTGCTCGCGAGTCAGGGGAAAATCCTGACGGCCCTTTATGAGTTTGAAAACCCGATAGCGTCTGATTTAGCGCGCTATGTGCAAGATATTTTCCCACTCACCGGCTTAACGCAAAGTGAGCTTTTTTGTGGCAGTAATGCGGGCCTTTCATTGGAGTCAGAGCTGAAAAGAGAGATTTTATCCGCAGACAAAATCTATTGGTTGGTATCATTCATCAAGTGGGCGGGGATAAGAATTTTTCGTAAAGAGCTGGAAGAATTTACCCGCAGTGGTCGCGAGTTAAAGATCATCACTACGTCATACATGGGCGCGACAGACGCGAAAGCGGTGGAGTATTTAGCCAGCCTACCTAATACCGAGGTGAAGTTAAGCTACAATACCGAGCGTGAACGTCTGCATGCAAAAAGCTATTTGTTTTTACGCGAGACCGGCTATCACACCGGTTATATCGGATCGTCAAACCTCTCACATTCTGCACTGACGAATGGCTTGGAGTGGAACCTCAAAATCACCTCGCAAGAAATTCCCCATATTATCAACAAATCACTCAGCACCTTTGAAACATATTGGGCGTCGAATGAATTTGAACGATTTGACGGAGATGCAAAAAGTACCGAAAAACTAAATCAAGCCCTTCGGCAGCAGCGCAGTGGCGAAGAAGATGGTACTACGTTTTTCTTCGAGCTCTCTCCTTTCCCACACCAACATGAAATTCTGGAGCAGCTGACGGTTGAGCGTCATACGCATCAACGTTTTCGCAATTTAGTGGTGGCGGCAACAGGCACTGGTAAGACACTGATTTCTGCGTTTGATTTCGCCCGTTTTTTGAAAATCCATCCTGATGCCAACTTTTTATTTGTGGCTCATCGTGAAGAAATCCTTAAGCAGGCGCGCGCGGCTTATCGGGGAGTATTACGTAACAGCTCCTTTGGCGAGCTGTGGGTCGGTGGTCACACGCCAGATCATTACCGCCAGCTATTTGTCTCGATTCAAACATTGAACAACCAGCTCGATACGCTTAACTTGACGGCCGATTACTATGACTACATTGTGATTGATGAAGTGCATCATATTGCTGCGAGCAGTTATCGAGCGGTTTTGCACCACTTTTCGCCGTCAATACTACTGGGTCTGACGGCGACACCCGAGCGTCACGATGGCGGCGATATTCTCGCGGATTTTGGTGGCGTCATTGCGGCTGAGATTAGGTTGCCAGAGGCGATTAATCGGCGTCATCTTTGCYCWTTCCAATATTTTGGTATTGATGATGATACCGATCTACGGACCATCCCTTGGCAGCGTGGCCGCTATGATATTGCACAGCTGACTAACCTCTATACTTCCAACCAAGCGCGGGTGGATAAGATATTACTCAGCATGAACGAGATCATCACGGATCTTAGCCGTATGAAAGCGCTCGCTTTTTGTGTGAGTAAAGAACACGCTCACTACATGGCTCAACAGTTTTCACTGCAAGGGCTTAAGGCGGATGTGTTGACCAGCGACAATCGGCATGAACGCCAGCGAAAGCAGCAATCGCTGCGCGCCGGTGAGATCAATGTGCTTTGTGTGGTTGATATTTTCAACGAGGGGGTCGATATCCCTGAAGTCGATACTTTATTGTTTCTGCGTCCCACCGAGAGTTTAACCATTTTCCTTCAGCAGCTAGGCCGCGGTTTACGGTTAGCCGAGGGCAAAGAGTGCTGTACCGTCCTCGACTTTGTTGGTCATTCGCGTCCCGAGTATGACTTTGCAAACAAGTTTCGGGCGCTGGTGGGTAAGAGCGCTCGAGCGATTAACCATGAGATTGAACAAGGCTTCCCCCATGCGCCTTTGGGCTGTCGAATTGAGCTTACTAAGCGCACCCAAGAAATGGTATTGGATAACATTAGCAAAGCGTCGTTAAAGCTAAGGCCCTTAGTGGCAATGGTTCGGCAATATCCTCAGCACACCCACCTGCCGCTGACGCTAGCGAACTTCCTAACCTTGTATCCGCATATTGATTTGAACGAACTATACAAGCGAGGCTGTTGGTCAGAACTGGTGTTCAAAGCAGATCTACAGGTCAATGATTCTCCTGTTGATGAAAGTGCACTTAAAACAATTAAGAAGGCGATTTTTCAGCGGATTTTAACCACGGATGATCATGCGTATCTAGAGTTTTTAAAGCAGCTTTGCCAAACAGACTTTGCGCCTGATACGGGTAGCGAACGGCATCGACTTATGTGCCATTATGATGTTTGGCAACAAACAGGGCCAGCTCTTGGCTTTTCATCCATTACGCAAAGCTTTGCCGCGTTAAGGCGGCTGGGCATCAAAGCAGAATTAATGGATGTGTTGGACTGGAAACTGTCACAAACCAAGCACGAGCAGTTAAGGATGGACGATTTGCCTGATGTGCCATTGCGACTTCATGCTCGATATGCGCGTGAGCAAATTCTAGTTGGGTTTGGCGCTACCACGTTGGAGCGGCAGCCACCTGCACGAGAGGGGCTCTATCCGCTGAAAGATCAAAACATCGAACTGTTATTTGTCACCTTGGATAAAAATGAAAAGCAATTTTCCCCGACGACCATGTATCACGATTATGCGATCAACGCATCACGCTTTCATTGGCAATCGCAAAACAGCTCGCGCCCTGATAAAGGCCGAGGCAAAGATTACATTCAACATCAAAAGATAGGGAAGCGCCTGTTTTTGTTTGTACGAGAGCAAACTAAAGATGAGTACGGACGTACCATGGGATTTGTGAATTTTGGCGAAGTGAATTATATCTCGCACACCGGATCTCAGCCGATGGATATTACGTGGGAGCTAGTCACTCCGATGCCAAACTTTATGTGGCAGCAAGCGGCGAAATTGGCGGTAGGCTAGTTGAGATGGCAGTGGCATTGGGTGATCAACGTGCCACATCGCCCAATGAAAAATTCGATGAAACTTACAACCCTCACCCGCCTAGAGAGTGTGACTACGTTTGCTGAGGTCGAAAAAGTCTACCAAGAAGCAATGGTGTGAATAAGCGTGTTCTATCAATGATGCAGAAGGTGAAATGAATGACAGAGCATATCCCTCAAGCTCCACAAGGAGAGTTTGTTCTCTTCACGAGTGCAGACGGTCAAACTCGTGTTGAGTGCCGTTTTGAATCCGATACATTATGGCTTTCTCAGGCTGTAATGGCGGAGCTGTACGATAAAGATATTCGTACGATTAATGAACACTTGGTCAATATTTACAAGGAAGGCGAGCTTGCTCAAAGTGCAACCATCCGGAAATTCCGGATAGTTCGATTGGAGGGGAGTCGCCAAGTATCTCGCGAAATCGATCATTACAATTTGGAGGCTATTCTGGCGGTGGGCTATCGAGTTCGCTCACAACGTGGTACTCAATTTCGCCAATGGGCTACGCAAACGCTCCAAGAATACCTCATTAAAGGCTTCGTAATGGATGACGAGCGCTTAAAAAATCCGCCTGTTGGGTCGTCTGCTGTTCCAGACTATTTTGATGAGATGCTGGAACGCATTCGCGACATTAGAGCCAGCGAACGACGAGTTTATCTGAGGGTGAAAGAGATCTTCACAATGGCGGCGGACTATGAGCCATCCAATCAGGAGACTAATCGTTTTTTTCAAATCATTCAGAATAAACTGCATTATGCTTGTACGCATATGACCGCTGCTGAGCTTATCGCTAGCCGTGTGGATGCCAGTAAACCAGACATGGGGTTAACCAGTTATAAAGGTGACGAAGTACGCAGGACAGACGTGACCGTTGCCAAAAACTATCTGCGTGAGAACGAAATCAAGGAACTGAATCGTATTGTTAATATGTGGCTTGACTTTGCTGAAGACCAAGCTCTTCGCCGAAAACAGGTTTTCTTGCAAGATTGGGCGGATAAACTGGATCAGTTCTTAAGTTTTAACGACCGAGAGGTTCTAAGCGGTGCCGGAAAAATATCCAAAAAAGCAGCCAATGATAAGGCGAAATTGGAGTTTGAACATTTCGCAGAACAGCGCCGTCGTTTAAAAGAGGCTGAGGGCGAAAAGGTCAACATTGCTGCGCTCAAGGCTGCGCTCAAAAAAGGCAAATAGCTGTATTAGAGATGTCACTCGTAGCGACGAGCATGGCAGCTCTCAAGAAACAGCTAGAGCCCATTCTTAAAATGGGCTCTAGCTGTATCACACTTAAACGATTATTTAGTGATTACTCAATATTCTGGATCTGCTCGCGCATTTGTTCGATAAGCACTTTGAGCTCGACGCCGGAGGCGGTGATCTCGGTGCTGATTGATTTGGAGGCGAGGGTGTTAGCTTCGCGGTTGAACTCTTGCATCATAAAATCTAAACGTCGGCCGCAGGCGCCGCCTTTTTTGAGGATTTTTCGCGCTTCTGAAACGTGTGAGTCCAAGCGGTCAAGCTCTTCTGCAACATCCACTTTTTGTGCCAGCATCACCATTTCTTGCTCAACGCGGGCCGGGTCGAGTTCCACTTGTGCTTCTTCTAAGCGCGTGGTCAAACGTTCACGCTGCCACTCAATCACGGTGGGCATCTTTTCGCGTACTTTGATCACTTCAGCGCTAATCGCATCCAATCGCTGCTCAATCAGGGCTTTCATGTTCTCGCCTTCGCTGGCACGTGCGGCGATAAAGGCATCGAGTGCGTCATCAAGGCCTGCCAATAAGGCGCGGTGCAGCTCGTCGGTGTCTTGCTCCGGCGCTTCCATCACGCCTGGCCAGTTCAGGACTTGAAACGGATTGATGTTGCCTTCACCCGCGGTTTCTTTCACCCATTTGGCGGCGTGAATCACTTGCTTGGCCAAGGCTTCATTGATGGTGAGCTTATCTTGGCTGGCTTGTGAGGTATCAAAGCGCAGGTTGCATTCCACTTTGCCGCGGGCTAGGCGCTTGCGAAAACGCTCGCGTACCACAGGTTCAAGACTACGTAGCTGTTCGGGCATGCGAATGTAGGTTTCGAGATAGCGCTGGTTGACGGAGCGGATTTCCCAAACCGCGTTGCCCCAATCGCCCTTGAGTTCTTGTCGGGCGTAGGCGGTCATACTGTGGATCATGTGTACCTGCTCTTGTGTGCTGAAGGTGAATGGCAAAGATTATACGCATCCACGCCCCTGTCGTCAGCTGTCTTGGTCTGTGGGGCGGACAGGGATCGCAAGCGGGCGGAGAAACACGTATAATCGCGCCCACATTCTGTCAGTCAATAAGGWAACTTGCATGCGCCCAAGTGGAAGAGCACTCGAGCAAATTCGTCCCGTTAGCTTTACCCGCGGTTTTACGGCCCACGCAGAAGGCTCTGTGTTGGTGTGCTTTGGTGATACCAAGGTGATCTGTAATGCCACGATTGAAGAGGGCGTGCCGCGCTTTTTGAAAGGTAAGGGCCAAGGTTGGGTGACCGCCGAGTATGGCATGTTGCCACGAGCGACCCACACCCGTAACCGTCGTGAAGCATCAACCGGAAAGCAAGGTGGCCGTACCGTCGAAATTCAACGTTTGATTGGCCGCAGTTTGCGCGCCGCGGTTGATTTAAAAGCACTGGGTGAGCGCACCATTACCGTTGACTGTGACGTGATTCAAGCAGATGGCGGCACGCGCACGGCGTCCATTTCGGGGGCGAGCGTCGCCCTGGCAGACGCACTTAATGCGCTGGTACGCGATGGCAAGCTCGCGGCCAACCCGATGCGTGGCCATGTGGCCRCTGTGTCAGTGGGTATTTATCAACAAACGCCGATTTGCGACCTTGAATACGTGGAAGACTCGGCCGCAGATACCGACATGAACGTGGTGATGCTCGAAGATGGCCGTATGATTGAGGTGCAGGGCACTGCCGAAGCCGAGCCGTTTACCCCCGATGAGCTCAATGCCATGCTGGCACTGGCCAGTAAGGGCATTGATGACATTGTCGTCGCGCAAAAATCGGCACTCGCCGACGCCTAACAGATTAAGTAGCTCCCGCATCGGGGGCTATTTTTTTATCTATCCGACCCCGGGTGACATGTGGCGTGTCACCAAGACAACCAAGAGAGGAACGAATGAAAGCCTATCAGCGCCAGTTTATTGAGTTTGCCTTAGAGCGTGAGGTATTAAAGTTTGGCGAGTTTACCCTTAAATCAGGGCGGAAGAGTCCGTACTTTTTTAATGCCGGCTTGTTTAACACCGGGCGCGATTTGGCAAAGCTGGGTGAATTTTATGCGGCCGCGTTGATGGATGCAGGGATTGATTACGATGTGTTGTTTGGCCCGGCGTACAAAGGGATCCCGATTGCGACCACCACGGCGGTGGCACTTGCTGCGCATCATGATGTGGATACGCCTTATTGTTTTAACCGCAAAGAGGCCAAAACCATGGTGAGGGCGGCAACTTGGTCGGCAGCGCGCTGAGTGGCCGTGTGATGTTGGTGGATGATGTGATCACCGCCGGTACTGCCATTCGCGAGTCAATGACACTGATTCAAGCGCAAGGGGCGCAGCTGGCCGGTGTCTTGGTGGCAATTGACCGCCAAGAGCGTGGCCAAGGCGAGCTGTCGGCGATCCAAGAAGTAGAGCGTGACTTCGATTGTCAGGTGGTGTCTATCATTAGCTTAGCGGATTTGGTCACTTACTTAGAGCAAAGCCAAGCCGATCCGGCTCAGCTAGCGGCGGTGAAAGCGTACCAGGCGAGCTACGGGATTTAAGTTACACGTGTGCTGCTGGCTGGCTTGAGTACGCCAGCTGCACTGCGCTCGTTGCACTACGCCAGTTGCACTGCGCCATTTACTGCAGCTGGTTGGTGAGCAGCTGCCAATATTGCTCGAAATTGGCAGTCGGTAGCTGCTTAAATGATGAGCGCACGTAGCGACAAAAGCCGCCTTCCACTTGGCTAATCAATTGGCTGGCGAGTATCGCTTCATCCAATGGGAACCCTTTTCCTTCGCGTAAACGACGCTCGCGCAGTACTTGCTTTAGCTGCGCCTCGACGCGTTCAAACAGCTGGTTGATCCGCGCTTGTAATCTATCTTGCTCAAACATCAAGGCATGACCTGTCATGATGCGCGTGAGCCCCGGGTTGCGCTCACCAAAGGCCAGCAGCAATTGCAAAATCAGTTTGAGGCGCACCAAGGTGTCCTTTTCTTCCTCAATGATCAGGTTGATGCGGTACAACAGTGAATCTTCAATAAATTCGATGAGCCCCTCAAACATCCGCGCTTTACTGGGGAAGTGGCGATAGAGGGCTGCCTCAGAAACCCCGACTTGCTCGGCGAGTTTGGCCGTGGTGATGCGTTGGCTGCCTTGGTTGGATTCCAGCATTTGCGCGAGCGCTTGAAGGATCTCTTCGCGGCGATTACTTTTTTTTGGGGCTGCCATGGATGCGATTCCTTTGTCTTTTTATCTGTCACACTGGCGACCGGTAAAGGAGGCATCATGGAGAGGTGCCGCCATGTGTGGATTTTTCCCCTATCTTAGCGACGAGGTCTCTGTATTAAAAGCAAAAAGCGTGGCCATGGCGCACGCTTTTGAACTTGTATTTTGGCGATAAGTAGGTTGCCCTCTCACCCGCGTCAGTGCTCATCCTGGATGGTTTGCTGTAAATAGCGAGCATGTATGTGCGTCATCACTTCGTCGGCTAATGTACGCTTTTCCGCCACCGGTAGGGCCTTGTCTCCCCCAGGCCAGAACAGGTGTAAGGCATTTCGATCGCTGTTAAAGCCTTGGTCGGACTGGGACACATCGTTCGCACAAATCATATCAAGCTTTTTGCGCGCCAGCTTGTCACGCGCGTAGGCCGCGACATCTTGGGTTTCGGCGGCAAAGCCGATCGTAAATGGACGATGTGACGTTAAGCCCGCAACCGAAGCAATAATATCGGGGTTTTTTACCATGGTGACCGTCATCGCGTCTTTATCCACTTGCTTTTTCATTTTCTGTTCGGCGATGTGTTGTGGACGGTAGTCCGCGACCGCGGCACAGCCGATAAAAATATCTTGGTCGGTGATGCTCGCATGCACCGCATCATGCATTTGTTGGGCGCTGGTGACATCAATACGCGTGACACCTGTCGGCACTGGCAATGCGACTGGGCCAGAGACTAAGGTGATATCGGCCCCTAAACGGGCTGCCGCCTCGGCGAGGGCATAGCCCATTTTCCCTGAACTGTGGTTAGACAGATATCGGACTGGGTCTAGCGCTTCGCGGGTAGGGCCGGCGGTAATCATCACGCGCTTGCCTGAAAGCGGTTTAGGGCCGGCCCAACGTTCGCATTCAGCTACTAAGGCCAGCGGCTCGAGCATGCGCCCAAGGCCCACATCGCCGCAGGCTTGCGCGCCACTGTCGGGGCCCCATATCAGGCAGCCGCGTGTACGTAGCCCACTCAAGTTCGCCTGGGTGGCGTGGGCGCGATACATTTGCTGGTTCATCGCCGGCGCAATCGCCAGAGGGGCATCGGTGGCCAAGCACACGGTAGTGAGCAAATCATTGCCCATGCCAGCGTGGATCCGAGCAATTAAATCGGCGGTTGCGGGGGCAATCAGCACGAGATCCGCCCATTTAGCCAATTCTATGTGCCCCATAGAGGCCTCAGCCGCGGGGTCGAGTAAGCTATCCGATACCGGATGGCCAGAAACGGCTTGCAGGGTCAATGGGGTAATAAACTCTTTTGCAGCATGAGTCATCACCACCTTGACGGTAGCGCCACGCTCGATGAGGCGGCGGGTGAGATCGGCACACTTATAGGCGGCAATTCCGCCGCCCATGCCAAGCAGAATACGTTTACCGGCCAGCGTCTGGGCTGGCTGCTGTGAACTATTGGCCATAATGCTCTGTGTGTTGGAACATGAATGACAAAACCATACCATAATCCTTAGCGCAAAAAGCTTGTTTGAGCGCATGAATCCGCATGGGGTGTGATGCGCGTTGGATGTGATATGGCTAGCGCACGGCTGAAAGCGTTAACGGTGGCTCATGATAAAATCGCGAACTCGCCGCAGTTACACGGAAAAGTCGTTGCGGCGTGAAAGGCGCTTACTTTAACTGGCGGCAACGTTGAAGAGGAATCACCATGAGCCTAAAAACCTTGCCGCAAGATTGTCGCCCCAGAGAACGCTTGTTAGCACGGGGAGCGGAGAGCCTCTCGGATGCCGAGTTATTAGCGATTTTTCTACGCACGGGCGTCACAGGGATGAGTGCGGTGGCGCTGGCCGACCATCTGTTGCAGGATTTTGGCTCGCTCCGGGCGCTGATGGGCGCGGACCAAGGGGCGTTTTGTCAGCGAAAAGGACTGGGTAGCGCCAAATATGCCCAGCTGCAGGCGGTACTGGAGTTGAGTCGACGTTATTTAAAAGAAACCTTGAGCAAAACCGACGCGCTGACCAGCCCGGACCATACTCGCCGTTATCTCTCGACCTTACTGCGCGACCGGCCTCGCGAGGCGTTTTACGTTTTGTTTCTTGATAATCAGCATCGCGTGATAGCCGATGAGCAACTTTTTGAAGGCACGCACAATGCGGCGAGCGTTTATCCACGAGAAATTGTCCGTCGCGCGCTTGAGTTGCATGCCGCAGCACTGATTTTGGCCCATAACCACCCATCCGGTGTGGCAGAGCCGAGCCAGGCAGACCGACATATTACCGATAGAATTGCCAATGCCTTGTCATTAGTGGATGTTCGCGTGCTTGATCACCTAGTGATTGGGGACGGAGATGTGGTATCGTTCGCCGAACGAGGTTGGTTGTTATCCCCTTAAGGATCGCCATTGGCGAAAAAAACGATCAAAAAGCGCATAAAAGGATCTGCTCGGGACTTGAGCAATGTGAATTCAGTTAGTATAATGCGCCACCTTTGATAGCCTTGACCTTCGACCTGACCTTAACGATGCAGGACTGGCGGACAAGGTTGATATCGAGCCGAAACGATTTTGGAGAGACTTTCATGTCACGAGTATGCCAAGTAACTGGCAAGCGTCCTGTAGTTGGTAACAACCGCTCTCACGCTAAGAACGCCACCAAGCGTCGTTTTCTGCCGAACCTGCAAACTCATCGTTTCTGGGTAGAAGGCGAAAAACGCTTCGTTAAACTGCGCCTATCCACTAAAGGTATGCGCATCATCGACAAAAAAGGCATTAGTTCTGTACTGACAGAAATGCGTGCCCGCGGTGAGAACGTATAAGAGGAATTAGAGAATGGCTAAAAACGGCGTTCGTGAGAAGATTCGTCTAGTATCCTCTGCAGGTACTGGTCACTTCTACACCACAGACAAGAACAAACGTAACATGCCTAGCAAATTCGAGATCAAAAAATTTGATCCTGTAGTTCGCAAGCACGTTATGTATAAAGAAGCCAAAATCAAGTAATTTGATTGACGCTTTGAGAAAGACCCAGCTTCGGCTGGGTTTTTTTATAACTAAAATCTGGTCACATTTACGGTTATACTGCGAAAGACACGCGTAACGTCCTCAGGTGAACCGACATGAAGCTAAAGCGGCAGACATGGAATAACATCCTGATTCTCTCAGTGGTGGTTTTTTTTGGCTTAATGTTGCTGCCAGATTATTTGCGCCATCAACGCCAAGCACGGGCGACGCCTGAGGGAGTGATAGCGCTGGTTGAATCGCGCAGTGATGTGCTGTCGTTGCGGTTTTCCCATTTAACCCTGACGCGTACGTTAGAGGCCTGGCAATCGGATAAACCCTTAGTGATTAGCCCGACAGAGCTTGCTCAGCGCTGGCTGGGGCTGACTGGGACACAAATCGATGACACCACCTTGCAGTCGTTGCGACCCCAATTAACCTCTCCCCGTACGTTGGAGCTTACCCGCAGCCCCGACCAAGAGCCCATTCGCATTACCTATTATCAACAACCCCAGTTTTGGTTGATGCAAAACGAACACGGCCAATGGTTAGCCGTGTCAGTGGATAGTCGGTATCTTTTCCCGCTATCAAAGTCGTAAATATTAAGAGCTGTGTTATGCCCGAGTTACCTGAAGTAGAAGTAAGCCGTTTAGGTATCATGCCGTATGTCGAAGGGCAAACGGTCACCGAGATTACCATTCGTCAGCCCAAGCTACGCTGGCCCATTCCCGAAACGTTACAACAGTTAAAAGGCCAGGTGATACGTCGCGTCACGCGTCGCGCCAAGTATCTTTTATTGGAGACGGATGTCGGTACGGCGATTGTGCATTTGGGGATGTCAGGCAGTTTGCGGGTGCTTCCCACGTCACTGGCACCGGAAAAGCATGATCATGTTGATGTGACACTCAGCAATGGTCGCTTAATTCGTTACCACGATCCGCGCCGCTTTGGCGCCTGGTTGTGGCAGGAGGGAGATTTGCCGCATCCCGTGTTGGGAAAACTCGGCCCTGAACCACTCACCGATGCGTTCAATTCAGATTATTTGCTGGCCAAGGCGGCAGGCAAAAAAATGGCGATGAAAAGCTTTATTATGGACAACGCCGTTGTGGTAGGTGTGGGGAATATTTACGCCAACGAATCGCTGTTTTGTGCTGGTATCCACCCTAAACGCCCTGCCGGTAGCCTGACGCAAACAGAAGCGACGGCGCTGGTGGATGAGATAAAAACGGTGTTGGCCGCGGCGATCACGCAAGGCGGCACCACGCTGAAAGACTTTACCCAGGTAGACGGGAAGGCCGGTTATTTCGCTCAAGCGCTACGTGTTTACGGTAAGTCGGGTGAGCCGTGCCCAACCTGTGACACGACCCTTGAGCGCATAGTCATCGGCCAGCGAGCAACCGTGTTTTGCCCGCAATGCCAGCCTTTATGAACGCTTGTCTTGCAGCTTTTCTTGCAAGGCGGTCAGTACGCTAGGCGCGACAAACTCACTGGTATCACCGTCGTGTAACGCCACTTCTTTGACCAACGTCGAGGAAATAAACGAATGCTCCTCTGACGGAGTCAGAAAGACGCTTTCCAGTGCCGGCATCAGCCGGCGGTTCATATTGGCGAGTTGAAATTCATACTCAAAGTCGGAGACCGCCCGCAAACCGCGCACTAGAATGTTGGCCTGGTACTGCTTGGCAAAATTGACCAACAACCCTGAAAAGCCAACCACAGAGACATTGGATAAGTGCGCGGTGACCGTTTGCGTCAGGGCGACGCGTTCATTCAGATCAAAAAGCGGTTGTTTGCTTGGACTGGCGGCAATGCCCACAATCACATCGTCAAACATTCGTGCCGCGCGCTCAATCAGATCCAAGTGACCGTTGGTGATCGGATCAAATGTGCCCGGGTAAATCACGCGGGTATGTTGTTTTTGTGTCAAAGCTGTCTCCCTTTTTATTAGGTCCGGAAATTTAGCTGTCATACTTATAATCCCGCGCCGCGCTATCCCATGCTATCCCTTGCTTAATTAACTTCGCAGGATTTCCACCATATATACTATGAGTGGAATCTAGTACACCACATACATTAGCATTAGATGCGATAATAGAGTGGCTTGGGATATAGCTGCCTTTTAAAATGTTACTTCGAGCACATAACCACACGGAATTTTCAGTTTTAATTGCTTTTGGTGGGTTTATTGGTAAGCCAATATTACCTTTTGAATAGATGTCGTGAAGATCACTATCTATAACTTGTACTCCCCAAGATATTAAATTGTAATCGCCGAAAGTTATTGATTTAGTACAGTATATTAAACTTTCCGCCGACAGATTAAACCTGTTTCCTAAATTTAACCTTCCCCCTTTGCATACGACTAACTTTCCGCCGTGACCCACTTTCGCGCGTCCAGAAAAAACGATCGTTCCCTCATTAAAAAAGATACTTCTACTTCTCTTTTTATCAAAAGCAGGTACATCACCAAACCCAATGCGTATGCCACCCGTTTTTATTGTATTGCTGATGATAACCGTGCCGGACATTTTTTTTAAGTAGGTGCGATGCGATATAATTACGGGTAGCTTTAATCCTTTAATACCAAAGTAGGATAAATTAAAAATCAAACTCTTGGGTAAAGATAGAATATAATCAATCGCCTTCATGAGCTAGCCTGCATAAGATATTGGAAAAATGAGAGTAGGTCAGACGCACTTTTCTGAGAAGATAAGTCCTTAATCATTTTAGCTTGTGCTAGGTTACCCATGGTTTGGCATTGTTCTGGACGTTTGTAGAGAAACTTAATTTTTTCACTGATGGCATAGGAATCTCGAGTCGGCACCACAAAGCCGCTCTGAGCCTCATCAATAAACTCCTTCGCGCCACCGGTGGTGGTAACAATGGATGGAATAGCCATTGCCATGGCTTCTACAAAAGTTTTTGGTAGCCCTTCCCCAGAAATAGAAGGTTGAACCTGTACATTGCTGGCCGCGATGAGTGCAGGCACATCATCACGATAGCCAAGAAAATGAATCCGCTCTACCATGCCACTGTCATTGGCTAATTGCTTATGTGCCTCGGTATCCATATTGCGACCAACCAGTAAGAGATGAAGACGGTTTAGCCCTCTGAGTTGCTTGGCACTTTCGAGTAGGTAAGCGACCCCTTTACTAGGCCTAGTATTCGCGATGCAGATGACGCAAAAAGCATCTTCGGGAATATGTAAACGTTCACGACAGGCAGGCTTCGTTTGGTACCAAGCAATATCATGCCCTTTATAGACAGTGGTCACTTTATCTTTGATACGCCACACTCTGGTTTTTAAATCTTTTTCCACCGCGTTGGACACACAAGCGATACCATCGACTCTTGGATGTAAATGCGTCAGATATGCGGAAGGGTCAAGGCGATATACACCACCTACTGTCCCACGGTAGGTCACAAGTTTAATACTATCAAATCCGATACACGCGAACGCAGCATTTGCAATCGTTCTTGAGTTCATGGCATAGACGATATCGATTGGCTGCTTAGCAAATAATGCTCTGAGATATTTGATCGTTTTTAAGCAAATCTTCCTCTTTGGATAATGGTCGATAACCGTAATGCCATTGGCCTTGAATCGTTGAACATAGGCGGCATCTTCTTGCGTTAAAATAGTGACGTTATGACCCGCTTTTGCGAGGGCTATAAATATTTCTGCTTCTGGCCGTACACTATTCCAAGCGTCATTGTATGAGCTTAAGACCAAGATATTCATTTATCAGTACCTTATTTACCTGAAATGTCCGATAGGATGAGTTTGCTGTGTTGTACGCTGACGGTTATGATATATGACCTTGACCCCGTATCCAAACAGATAACCATGGCTACCAAGCAGCGAGATAAAGCGTGGCGCTAGAAATGATAATTCATCAGCAAGAAAATGAGTGCATCTGGTACGATCCTACCTTGGTGGTCGGGGAGCCGCGCCAGTATTTTGATATTCATTTTTGGCACCAACAGGCTGCCGTCACCGGCTCGGTCAAAGGGCGAGGGATAACCTTTTTTGTCCGTGGCCCGAAAATGGAGATGGCACTGCGGCATTATTATCGCGGCGGCCTTTTCGGCAAATTGGTGAAAGACCAATACTGGTTTACGGGCTGGGAGGAAACGCGCTGCGGTGCGGAGTTGCGCTTATTGGCTTATTTGCGCGAGAAAAAGCTCCCTGTACCGCGCCCCGTCGCTGCTCGTGCGGTAAAGACAGGCCGTACCTATCGTGCCGATATCTTGGTAGAAAAAGTCCCAGGAGCCCGTGACTTAGTGGCGATATTAAGCGAAAACAGCTTGCTAGCTCACGATTATCACGCCATTGGCCGCTTGGTGCGTCGTTTACATGATGCCGGCGTGTGCCATTCTGATCTGAATATCCATAATATCCTTCGTGATAGAAAAGGCAAACTGTGGCTGATTGATTTTGATAAGTGCCAACAGCGTGAAGGTGAGCAATGGAAAGAAGACAACTTAGCACGCTTGCATCGCTCTTTTAAAAAAGAAAAAGAGAAGCGCCAAATCCGCTGGCAGCCCGAGGATTGGGCTGCGGTCTTAAAAGGTTACAACCATATTCGAAAGTAGTCGCCACTCAGTGCGAGTGTCGAAGCCAAGGGGTGAGTGCTTGTAAGGTTCGCTCAACGGCGCCACGGTTTTCTTCGACCACCGCCAAACCGGCTTTTCCTGCTTGCGCTGCCAGTGGCGGTGCATTAAAAAAAGCGCCAATCTTTGCCGCGAGATCTTGGCTATCGTTACATACTTGCAGTGCGCCTGCGTCTATTAAAGCATCACCAATGACTTGGAAGTTATAGTAACTGGGTCCGCTTAATAAGGGTTTGCTGAGCGCTGCGGGCTCTAACAGATTATGACCGCCAACTTTGGCGCCTAAAAAACTCCCTGCCATGACAACCACATCTGCACTGGCGAGATACATCATCATCTCACCCATGGTATCGCCAAGGTACACTTGCGTGCTCGTGGTAAGCGTCTCGCCCTGAGTCTGTCTTTGTATACTGAGGCCCTGAGCCGCGACTTGTTGCGAGACATCATCAAAGCGCTCAGGGTGGCGAGGGACCATAATCAATAAAGCATCCGGATAATCACGTAGCAAAATACGGTGGGCGGCTAACATGATGGCATCTTCGCCTGAATGGGTGCTGGCCGCTATCCAGCAAGGGCGTTCACCGCGAGCGTCACGAAGCGCAGCRCCTAAATCAGGATTTATCGCCTTGATATCAAACTTCACCGACCCAACTGCGCTTAGTTTTTCTGCGGGGACCCCCAGTGCGGCAAAACGTGCTTTATCAGTGGTATGCTGACACAGTATGAGATCGATATGCTGACTCATGGCACGAAAGAGCGGCGCAATTTTTTGATAATGGTTACATGCCTTTTCAGAAAGCCTCGCATTAATGATCGTAATGGGAACACCGGCACGACCGACATGATGCAAAGTATTGGGCCAAAGCTCGGTCTCCATGATCACGCATAGCCTTGGAGAGACTGCACGTAAAAAACCACGAATCGCAAACGGAAAATCAACCGGCATATAGCGATGGTTCACACCTTTGATGCGCATTGCCTGCTCGGCCCCAGTGGCTGTGGTGGTGGTGATGAGGATAGGAACATCGGGATAAGCTTGTTGCAGTGCACTGATCACCGGCTTAGCCGCGAGGACCTCCCCCACGGAAACCGCATGCAACCAAATCGGCGCCCCCTCAATGTTGGGTGTGCGACCAAAGTGCTCTTGCCAGCGCTCCCCCACCGCCGGCTTACCGGGCCGTTTACGATAAAGCCCGACAAGCAAAAAAGGGGCAGCAAGCGTGAGTAATAATGTGTATAACCAGCGCACAGGGAAACTCCTATGGACGTTTGGGTGCGATAAATAGTGGCATACTCTCCAATCGAGCTCCAGGGTCTAATACTTATCAGACACTCGTCATACAATCTAGGAT
>NZ_MUET01000157.1:0-1425 GCF_001995685.1 Salinivibrio sp. IB282
AACGTTAGTGAGTTCGGTCCTCCAGTTGATGTTACTCAACCTTCAACCTGCCCATGGCTAGATCACTCGGTTTCGGGTCTAATGCAAGCAACTGTCGCCCAGTTAAGACTCGGTTTCCCTACGGCTCCCCTATGCGGTTAACCTRGCTACTTACATTAAGTCGCTGACCCATTATACAAAAGGTACGCGGTCACCCCAYAAARGAGGCTCCCACTGCTTGTACGTAGACGGTTTCAGGTTCTATTTCACTCCCCTCACAGGGGTTCTTTTCGCCTTTCCCTCACGGTACTGGTTCACTATCGGTCAGTCAGGAGTATTTAGCCTTGGAGGATGGTCCCCCCATSTTCAGACAAGATATCACGTGTCCCGTCTTACTCGTTTTCACGYCTAAGGCGCCGTCGGTTACGGGGCTATCACCCTTTATTGCCAGGTTTTCCAACCTGTTCACCTAACGCCTAARCCGCTTAAGGGCTGCTCCGGGGTCGCTCGCCGCTACTGCCGGAATCTCAATTGATTTCTTTTCCTTCGGGTACTTAGATGTTTCAGTTCCCCGAGTTCGCCTCTTAGCGCTATGKATTCACGCTAAGATACCTGCTTATGCGGGTACTTAGATGTTTCAGTTCCCCGAGTTCGCCTCTTAGCGCTATGKATTCACGCTAAGATACCTGCTTATGCAGGTGGGTTTCCCCATTCGGACATCGATGGCTCAAATGCTTCTTACCAGCTCACCATCGCTTTTCGCAGGTTAGTACGTCCTTCATCGCCTCTGACTGCCAAGGCATCCACCGTCTACGCTTAATCACTTAACCATACAACCCCAAGAGGTCTTTTTTGCTTGATCTTTCTCTTTTATGCTGCCTCTTGCTTAACTTTTGCTTGGTCACGTAACACGTTACGCTCCCGGCGACAAAAGTCTCGCGCGCGTTGCCTAAAAAAGAAATCTACGTCGCAAAACCACTGAGTGTTGAATCATCAACCAATTAAGGTTTTGTTTTTGCCGGACTCAAAATAGAGACTTTGCTTATCAAATAAGACAAAGCCCAAGCACACTTGATTGTGTGAGTGACATTTCTGTCACTGATTGAGAACTTTACTGTCATTCTTWAAGAATGACTTGTCAGCTTTCCAGATTGTTAAAGAGCATGTCGTTTATTGCTAAATAAACCACGTTCTAAAGATTCTTAAGCAAAAACCTTTAAAGCGTGGTGGGCGATACCGGGCTCGAACCAGTGACCCCCTCCTTGTAAGGGAGGTGCTCTCCCAACTGAGCTAATCGCCCACGATAGTGTGGTGGGTTGTACAGGATTCGAACCTGTGACCAATTGATTAAAAGTCAACTGCTCTACCAACTGAGCTAACAACCCAATGGCGTCCCATAGGGGAGTCGAACCCCTGTTACCGCCGTGAAAGGGCGGTGTCCTAGGC